>DAOMRL010000014.1:0-14394 GCA_035445865.1 Candidatus Levyibacteriota bacterium | reverse complement strand
GATCCACCAGATGTAGGTAGTGACGGAGTATATTTTACCGCAAGTATGAGCTCGGATGGTCAGACTATACTCGTTGGTACCTTTGATGAGGGTACTCTTTATTTATCAACAGATGGAGGAGATACGTGGAGTGTTACAAATGGGACACATACTCATATCGTCTGGGGAACATCTGCGATGAGTGACAATGGTCAGATAATGATCGCAGCTGTAGGATCTTTTGGGCAAGGTCCAGTCTATCTTTCGACCGACAGTGGAAGTAGTTGGACTAGAGTTCTGCCAGATGATACTACTAATCATGATTGGAAATGGTTAGCTATGAGTGATAATGGTGCGACGATTGTTATTGCGGGAAATTCAGGAGTATTTTACTCTAAAGACACTGGCTCAACCTGGTCGCAGACAGATCCTGTGGGTAGTAGTACTCCTACTTGGGGAACTGTTGGCGTTAGTTCAGATGCAACCAAAAATTTAGCAGCTGCGAATGGTGGAAGGGTATATCTTTCTGGAGTATTACCAAACATAATCACTCCAACTCCTACACCTACTTCTATTCCGATCTATAGTGCAAGTGGTAATTCGAGTAGTGCGCAATCTTGTAGTGATGCATCACCAAAGAATACACCTGATCTTTTTCAGATAGATGCTGGACGTACGCAGGTTACACTTTACTTCACACCAGTCGATCATGCAAACAAATATTACATTAGTTATGGTAATGGTACTGCAACTAGTGGCTATGGTATTGAATTTGGGCAAGGTGAGACACATGGTGTTCTTTCATACACCATTAATTCACTTAACTCGAATTCTCAATATACATTTATTGTGAGAGGTGGTAACGGCTGTATGCCAGGTGATTGGGGGAATAGTATGACTATTAAAACCACTTCAGGAAAAACTGGGGGTATATCCTACTATAAGAGTTTTATATCACGGATACTATCTATTTTTCCTAAAGATATATCTCAAGTAAGCGGGAACCAGGGAGTTGAAGTATCCTATACAGACGTAATTACTTGCCATGATTATATAGTAAAGCCTGGCGATTCGCTCTGGAGTATAGCATCATCAATTCTAGGTAGCGGATCAAAATATCATAGCATTATGATTACTAATCAACTTTCCAATTCTTTTCTTCATATAGGTCAGAAAATAAAAGTAGGCTGCTAAATTTCTGATATAATAGTCTTCATGAATATTTCTGTAGGAATTATTGGGCTTCCAAATGTGGGGAAGTCGACACTTTTTAATGCATTACTCAAAAAACAGGCTGCACTCGCAGCAAATTATCCGTTTGCAACTATTGAGCCGAATACCGGTATTGTGCCTGTGCCCGATGATCGGTTGAATACACTTGCAGAAATCACTAAAGCGGAGGAAGGAATGTCAGAACTCCCCCCAATCAAACAAGCGCTTGTTGAATTTGTTGATATTGCAGGATTAGTAAAAGGAGCAAGTGAAGGTGCAGGACTTGGTAATAAATTTTTATCTCACATCCGTGAAGTAAAAATTGTTGCGCATGTTGTACGAGTTTTTGAAGACAGTGATGTTATAAAAGAAGGTGCTGTAGATCCGAAGTCAGATTATGAAACAATACGGTATGAACTGCTTCTTGCAGATTTGCAGACACTTACCAATATAAATGAAAAATCTCTTCGTACTGATGCAGTTAAAAAATCAGCTGTTGAGAAGCTAACAAAAGAATTGAGCGCAGGAAAAAATGCATTTGAGGTATCACTCACTGATGAAGAAAAAGAATCAGTCAAAGAGTTAAATTTATTGTCTGATAAAAATGAAATCATTGTTCTCAATGTAAGTGAAGGAGAGTATACTGAGGAAAATATTCCAAAAGTGATTGACCAATACGCGTCAATGATGCAAATGCCAAAAGAAAAATTTGTTGTAATTTCTGCAAAGATTGAAGCCGAACTTGCAGAATTGGGAGAAGAAGATGCAAAAGAGTATTTGAATGAGCTTGGAGTTCAGCAATCGGGACTTACACGGCTTATTCAAAACGCATATGAAAATCTTGGACTGATCTCATTTTTCACAGCAGGTGAAAAAGAAGTACGTGCATGGACTACTAAAGTAGGTGCAAATGCAGTTGAAGCAGCTGGCGAGATACACACGGACTTTATGCAGAAATTTATCAAAGCAGAAGTAGTCGCTTTTGCTGATTTCGTAGAATACAATGGATGGAAAGGTGCGCGGGAAAACGGTAAGGCACGCAATGAAGGACGAGACTATACTATGCAAGACGGAGATGTGGTAGAGTTTAAGATAGGAAGATAATTTACATCACTATTCATCGATAGTATGGATCAAAATCTGACAATAAATAGAAGCTTCGAAAGTTTTTATTATTCACACACAAAAAAAATTCTAATACTTATTCTAGTCTCCTACTTTATTTTAGGCATAATTGTATCATTTAAAGGTAAAATTGCATTGTTATCTATAATTGGTTTGTTAGGAGTAATTCCTTGTATTGGTGGATATCTATTTCTAGCTATAGTTTTATCAATGAAGAATTTAAAGTTATGGTTATCATTGAAAATTCCTATAATAATTTATTTAGTAATTTTTAGTATTCTGCTTTTTATATCTACAGGAGGTTATTGGATTTTATTCTGGCCATTATGGTTACCAATTGTGTAATTGATTGAGCTTCCTATAATATATACTTATTTACAATTCAGAAAATTTGGGAAATTAAGCAGAAGATCTTAGTAAGTTCGTGTTCATTTACTGATTTATGAATCTGCTGGCGCAAATAAGAACGAAACTATAGAGATGTAGTAGAGTTTAAAATAGGTCGATAGAAGTAAATGTGGTGTTACTAAGTTAAATAAATATGATACACTGTCTCTAGTTTATGCAAGATATGTATCCAATTATTGTATTTGTTGTAATGCCATTTTTATCAATGGTGGTATTGATTCTTACATACATTGCATTAAATAGTAAGTTAATAACGCGTCTATCAATTTTAAAAAGAATAGTTGCGTGTTTATTAGGAATAGGAGTCATTATATATCTTTCTTTCATAGCAAACTATGTTAAAGATGAAGTGATTTATGATTCATCTGGTTTCGGACTCGGGTTTTATTTTTTACCGTTTGTTATATTCATTGTATTAATCCTGTTCATTGCTCCGATATTGCTCTGTATGAGGTTGCTTAGTAAGCGTATCTTAGAACAAAAAAAACAAAATTCTTAAGAGATATGTGCACATTGAATTACATATTCTATAAAAATGATGAAGTTGTGGTAGAGTTTAAGATAGGTAGGTAATTTTTTCTCGGATTTATCATTAACGTAAATACATGCTGAATATATTTGCTCCAGAATTATTAATAGTAGCTTGGTTTTTTATTCTAACACTCGGTTTATCAATCGTTATTTTAAATATAGATTTGCTTTATAAAGTATATTCTAAATTTCTTCTTTTTACACTTGCAGTATATGCAATAGTCTTTATATTCGTTGAGTATTATCTGTTCACTGATCCATATGGAATTATTGTATTCATGTTTATTCTTGTAGCGTACCCAGGAATTGTGTTGCTTCCATTATTTATAATTTTTCTTGTTCTTAATAGTAGATCACGTGTTGCGAGAAGATAAAATTTAAATAGGGTGTTAAGTCTGTTTCACTACCTCATAATACACTCCTTTTGTTGCACCTCTTTTTCTAATATATCCTGAATCTTGTAGTTTTTTTAAATCATATCGAAGCGTCCTCTCATTGATAGCAAGAAATCTTCTGCGAATCATATCGAAATTGACAAGAGGGTGTTCCTCAATAATTCGAAGTATCTCAGACCGTCTAGGGAGTAAAAAGTCATGAATATCACCTTTTTGTTTGGAAAGTATCAATTCTTTTGCCTTTTCTGACACATCTGCAAGTGCTTCAAGCATAAATTCAATGTATCCGGTCACATCCCGTTCAGATTCTTCAAGGGCCGAGTAATATTCACTTCGATGGGTATCTAAATATTCTTCTATAGTGACAAGTCCTTTCATGCTGTAACTGTTTTTCTCTAAAATTGCTTGCAATAGCAGTCTCCCAACTCTGCCATTTCCATCAAGAAATGGGTGAATTTTTTCAAACGAGTAGTGGGTGAGCATTGCTCGAATTGGCACAAATTGCTCTTTATCACTGTTTGCAAATTTGATCAACCGATCAATCATACCAGGCACTTGGCGAGGTGGTGGAGGCATATATATTGCAATACCTGCGCTGTTAAAAATTGCACTAACTTCTTGACGATATTTACCTGGTGTATCGGTGAGTCCTTTCATCACAATTTCATGAAGTCGCAGAACAAATGAAACACTTATATCCCGTGCACCTCTTTTATGCACTTGCTCTAATGCTTTTAATATCTGAAATATTTCCTGTTTTTTCTGATCCTTTGAAGGTCTATTAGTCACTTCAGCAAGTGTAAGCGGGTTTCCTTCTATACGGGCAGAAAATAGAGAGCTTTTGAGTACTGACTGGCGCCTGATATTTGTTTCAACGTCTGGCGGGATTTGAATTGTTTGGATAACTTCACGACTTGCTTCAATGCGCTGGAGAGACTGAGATATTGCAGAAGTAAGGATATATTTAGCAGGAATTTGCATATTCCTAATATTACCATATAATTCCTAATATTGCCTAATATTGTATATAGGTTTTTTTAAATGAGATTAACTTAGTTGTGAAGTAATACAATTCTTAGGTAAATCTGATGAGTTGAAAATGAAAATCCTGATTTATAGATGTTATTTAAGAAGCTGATTGAGTTTATTTTTTTCTATTTCTTTCAAACGAGCTTTTCCTGTAGTATCGACAAGTCGAAGACTACTTTGTCCATTGCTCTCAGTTATGACCTCAATATCCGTTACACTGCCTCCTCTATATTTTGATATTAACTTAAGTATAGGTGCTTTTCCTCCGCCCAATATTTTTACTGGTAAGCTTCCTTCACGTTTTTGAAACTGTTCTAAAATTGGTTCAAATTTATCAAGATTAATGTTTTGAAAATAGTTTTTTAATACACTTTCTACGGTAACAGTATCTGCGTTAAGTCCATAAGCTTTTGAGTTATTACGTACCCGTGGATCATGGAACTCCCAATCTACCATTAAATACCTTCCTGCTTTTTCAGCCTTTTGGTGAGTTGCAAGCGCTTCTATTTGGAGTGGAGTATTGTCTAAAAATTTTCCTTCTACCACGTGAATTGCATTCTCAGGAACTTTTAGTTGTATTAATCTATTTTTCATGAGGTCTGAAGTAGTAGATATATTCTCACCGAAGGGAGTTTCTCCACAAAGTAAAATGTTCTTAATTTTACCTTCATCGTACAATTTTGCAGTGGATACAACTGCTAGTGCAGAAAATACAGAAAGAAAGGGTTCTCCAGGCTTTCTAGATGTGAATTTAGGGTCTTCTGTTCGTGATGGATACTCGGTATGGATATTTGAGCTATAAGGGATTATTACTCCTGTTTCATATTGAGAGTTTAAAATCTCTTCAGCCTGAAGATTTCGAGCTTCAGTTGTATTAGCTAATGGCTCTTGTCCTTGTAAATTTTCTACCATGTGGAGATTATATATCTGCTTGAACTTGAATTCAATATTTGGTATCGTATCGGTATGCAAGACTGTATATTTTGTAAAATTGTTTCGGGTCAGATGGAAACAACATTTTTGTATGAAGACGATCAGGTTGTTGCATTTAAAGATGTACATCCGCAAAAACCGGTACATTTACTTGTTATTCCTAAAGAACACATAAAAGAGTTTTCCTTACTTGAAGAAGACGCAGTACTAGTAAGTGTGCGAAAAGCTATACAAACCCTTATTTTAGAGAATAAATTACAGGATGATGGATATCGTATCGAAGTAAATGGCGGAGGAGCACAACTTGTAGATCATCTTCATTTTCACCTCTTGGGACCAATGTCTAAACCGGTAGTTTAGAACATCAATGATATAATTTCCCAATGATTGATTTTAAAACGTGGTTGACTAACATACCTCGTCAATATCGTACTCACCAAAATGCGGACCTTTCACTGGAGGAGTATTTGAACATTTATAAAGAAGAATTCAAAAAGGTGAGAATTGGATGTTCATTTGCACCTGATTTAGTTGAGCAGATGTATCGATTAGAAAACGGGAAACAAACGATCACTGTAGAACAGAAAGTAAAGCTCTTAAAAGTATTAATTCATGATTTAGGGATGCGAGATATTCGCTTGGGGGTTAAATGGAATAAAGTTATTAACTCAAAAGGAAAATTTGATTTTTCATATTACCATCCATATCTGGATTATTGTCTTTCACATAACGTTGCGGTTTGTTTAAATGTTGGGCCGATTAAAACCTTTGGGTGGCCGGAAGAATATATTCCGGACTCAATTTTAGAAAAAGTAAAACACTCTGGAATTGTTGTTGATACAACAACTAAGCTTGCAAAACATGCATTTGAATATCTTGAGATGCTCCTTAAACATATCAAGACAACATACACAAAAGAACAATTACAATACGTAAAAATTATCCAGCCTGAAAATGAAGCATTTAATGTATTTGGGAAACATCGTGTTGTATTACAGAATGATTATTTGTATGAAATTATCAAAAAAATCGTTGCAGTGTTTCCTAACAAAAAAATACTCTTAACTTCAGCAGAGACGAGAGATACAAGAAAAATTCATCATCTTATTGAGCGCTGTGTAACAGACGGTATAAAAGGAAAAAACTTTATTGTCGGGATAAATTACTACAATCTCCCTAGTTTCTTAAAAGTTCCAAAACTTGGACCAGTAGACGACATTACCGTTTCGAATTTCCTGCAAAGCAGAACGCATACTATGAATATACATACTTCAAGAAGAATGGGCTTCAAGATTGAAGTAACAGAAGCGCAATTTGAACAGTGGGGAAGGGCATATTTGTCTCCCGGAAATTCACATCACGAAGCAAAGTATCTTTTTGATCGTATTGTAGAGAATACTTTAGATCCTCAGACAGATGGACTCATTAGACTATGGGGATTTGAGCGTTATGCAAAGAAAAAATTGGAACAGACTCTAACTCAAGATCATCAAATGAATCTGAAATTAATACATGCGATAAATAGCAAGAATTTTCTGTGCTAATCAGCGGATTAAATTTTGAACTTTTCGTTTGAAAAGAGTATAATATAGGGTATATCCAGTAGGTTAAAGCAGATGGCATAGCCCATTATGTTTTAACGAAGGGGGGTGTTTTTTATGGTATATGTAAAAAAAGGACCAGGTGATTCACCTGACAGTATGATTCGAAAGTTTTCACGTAAAGTGACAAATGAAGGTATTATGCAGGAAATGAAAAAAAGAGAGTTTTATCTCAAGCCATCACTTGCTAAAAAATATAAAAAAGAACTCAATCGCAAATTCGCTGCAAAACAGCAATACAACAGTGATAGATAAGCTTTTATTGAATCTAATTTCTCGTAAACAATATATCCTTTGACTTTGCAATCAATTGTATCCAATGGTACAATCTGCAAAGAACTATTCATATGGCAGAAAACAATTTTTCAATCCAAATCTATGTAGAAAGCCGGTATAAGCTTGACCGAAAACGTATCAAACAAACGGTTGAGCATGTCTTAAAACAAAAAGGTATAACCGGACCTACAGAGGTCTCTATTGCAATTGTCGGAAGTCGAAAAATGCGTACACTCAATAATACGTATAGAAATATAGACAAAGCCACAAATGTATTATCATTTTCTCAAATGGAAGGAGAAGCAACAGTGATGCCTGACTCAACCCTTATACTAGGCGATGTAATTGTTTGTTATCCGGTAGCTGTTGAAGATGCTGCTCGTGATAATATGCTTGTTGATCGCAAAATCTCAGAGCTTGTTGAACATGGGTTATTACATTTATTAGGAGAACATCACTAATCTATTAATTTTCCATTAGTAAATGGAGTATAGCGACTTATATGGTTTTTTATCGCAAATATCGTCCGCAAAAAATTTCAGAATTAGATCTCACCCAAGTACGTGATACATTCACTCATTTATTGGCTTCTCAGGATATTCCTCATGCATTTTTGTTCACCGGTCCTAAAGGATTAGGTAAAACATCGAGTGCTCGAATTTTAGCAAAAGCAATTAATTGTCAAGAGAAGATAGTACAGGGAGATAAAAAATCAAAAACAGCAAACAATAAACTATTAGATGCAAGCAAAATAGAGCCGTGCAATGTTTGTGATATCTGTATTGCGATAACCAATGGATCACATGTAGATGTAATTGAAATAGATGCAGCGTCAAATAGAGGAATTGATGAGATCCGTGAACTGCGTGAGCGAGTTAAATTTGCACCTGCACAACTTTCAAAAAAAATATATATTATTGATGAAGTGCACATGCTTACAACAGAAGCATTTAATGCGCTACTCAAAACACTTGAAGAACCGCCAAGTCATGTGATGTTTATTTTATGTACAACAGAAGAGTGGAAAATTCCAACCACAGTTGCCTCACGTACGTTTCATGTTCGTTTTGAAAAACCAACAAAAGATGAGATGGTACGCTCATTACAACGGATTGTTGAAGGAGAAAAGCTTGTTATTGAAAAAGGTGTACTTGAAAGTATTTATGAGCTTTCTGACGGTGCATTTAGAAACGGGGCAAAAACATTAGAAGAATTAGCATTTCAGTCTGGTAAACAGCCAATTACTGCCGATACACTCGAAAAAGTATTTAAGACAAATAGCACACAGCAGTATGTCAGTGCACTTATTACACATATTGCTACATCAGATTTACCAGCTTCACTAAAAACAATCCAAGCAATTGCTGATAGCGGTATAGATTTTAAAATTATTCATGAAAAATTAGTACATATTCTACACGAACAGCTCCTGATTAAATCTCAGGCTCTTCAGGGAGAAGAAATTCTTGAGTTATCACTGGTCAATATTAAACAGTTACTTGAACTTTTTAATACTTCTTTTAGTCAACTACGATTTGCAGTTTTGCCACAGTTACCACTAGAAATTGCTGTAATGGAGTATTTTATTAAAAACGCTAACAGTCATGGAAGAATACAAAGTGAAGTCCCTACAATTGTTACTGTCACTCAGCAAGAAGTAGAAGATGTAATCGCACAGCCAGTAACTGAAACTGTTCAGCCAGCTCCACCAAAAAGAGGAAGGCCTGATGTATTGAGTAGATTAATTGATGCTGTAAAAAAAGAGAATCATTCGGTGGCCGGTATTTTGCGAGGATGTAGTATGGGGAGTATGGAAAACGGTGTAATGACAATTGAATCAAAATTTACTTTTCATGGTGAGCGTCTTATGGAGCCAACAACAAAAAAACTGCTTGAAAAATATGCAACAGAAGTAGTAGGGAAACCAACAACAGTTGAGATAAAAATTATGAATCAAAGTTGAAATGATATAGAGAATAGGTATAATTAATGAATTGAAAGGTGGTGATTATCTATGATAAATCCATTAAAAGGATTAGGAGATTTAAATAAATTACGTCAAGAAGCGCAAAAATTACAAAATGAGCTTAAAAAGCTTGAAGTTACCGAAGAACGCGGTCGTGCATATGTGGTAATGACTGGTGATATGAAAATTAAAGAGCTCAAAATCAATGGCGAAGAAATGAATGATGTAAAAGAAGCACTCAACGAAGCGCTTAATAAAGTCCAGAAAAAAGCAGCTGCAAAAATGCAGGAAATGGGAGGAGGACTTGGAGGATTATTAGGTGGAGGGAAATAATCTCTCAATTTTTAATTGCTCAAACCTAGGGAATGAGAAATTAATTGTATGATATTTATCGGTGATCGTACACATCCTGAGCTCTCAAGTGAACTTGCAAAAGCACTCAAAATGAGAGCTCAATTTCCTCAAATCCATCAATTCTTCGATGGAGAAAGAAGAGTAAAACTGTCCAAAGCAGTTTCCGGACAAGATGTCGTAATTCTTAAATCATTTATTGCGCCAACAATTGATTCTTCAATAATAGAGCTTTGTTTTGTAATTGATGCAGCTAAACACTCAAAAGCAAAAAGTGTGACTGTTATTACTCCATATTTTCCGTATCAACGGGCTGATCGTATTTTTGAGACAGGAGAGGGGATTCCTTTAACAGTAGTTGCCAGAATGCTTGAAAGTGCCGGCATGGACAGAGTTGTTATTCTTGATCCTCATATAGATACGCTTCCAAACTTTTTCTCAATTCCGGTAGTAGTCTGTTCAACTGTTGATTTATTTGTTCAACAAATTCAATTACTGCATAGTAAATACAAAAAAATCTCTCTTGTGTCGCCTGATAAGGGTGGAAAAGAAAGAGTATTGGAGCTCCAGAAACACGTAAAGCAAGCAGATGTAGTTATATTGTCAAAACATAGAGATCATTTAACAGGGAAAGTATCTATTCGTTCACATAAAGGTGACATTTCGGATGTATGTATTGTGGTAGATGATATGATTACGACGGGTAATACAATCATTGAAGCGACACAATATCTTATTTCACAAGGTGCAGAAAAAGTATTTGTTATGGCAACTCACCCCGTATTTTCTGGTGATACGAAAATACTATTTTCTCAAAGCAAAATTAAAGAGATATATGTGACTGATAGTATCGATATTCCCAAAAAAAATCGATTTAAAAAGTTAGAAATTCTCTCTATTGCTCATGTACTCGCAGACATAACAATGTTGAAGTGATTACTACAGAGTTTTTATTGTCCAATGTAAATTTGGATCAGGAGTTATTGAGTAATACTCAGGTAACTCTTGTTTTACCTCATCTGGCAGAGAATCGTATGTAGGTCTTCTTTTGAGAAAGAATTCAGGATGAGGACTAATAATATGACCTGTAAGATAGTTGAACCCGAGTTCTTTTAATACATTTTCTAATCTATCATAAAAACTTGTGCCTATACCTTGCCGTTGCATCTCTACACGATCATAGTAATTTCTTGTTTCAACTACAGAGTCATAGCCTTCAGGTATATTAGCAAGGTATCGGATCAGTATCTTGTCTTGTAACCCTAATTTTCCAGACCGAATCAGATTATAATTTAGCACATGTTGGTAGTCGATACCTTCTTCTACTTGTGTCGGTGAACTTGGCAATACAGTAACCCCTTGTTTTTGTTTTTCTTCCATGAGTACATTGAGTTTAGTAGAATCAGATATAGGAGATGGCAAGCTCTCATAGAGTAAAAGACCAAGATTACGTGGGCCTTTCTCGGTGAAAAGGGTATGTACATTATTTGGGTTGTTTGCAAGTTCTAAGGTTCTTCTTGGAATAAATACGTTAGCTAGGTCATCTGGTAGTTCAAGCATTTGAAAAGGTTCTTCTTTTTGTACCCATTGTTCAAATTCATTCCAATTTGAATTGAGAATTGTGTCTATTGGATTTGGATGTAATCTTTCGTTCATAGAATTTTGTTATGTATTTGTGAGTATTATATCAAGTTCAATTCTATCTATGGTCGTATACTGCACTCAATATGAAAAACGAACATTTAACCAACGTCCAGGAAATACAAAGAGCTGTCCAGACAGAAGTGAGCGATATTCGTATAGAGGCAGATGAGATGGAAGCCGAAGTTCAAAAATTAGAACAGGAAATGCGTGAAGCACAGATGGCTGCAGAGAAAAGAGAGCAAGAAGAGAGAGAAGCTGAAAATTTAGAGAACCAAATAGAAAGGATAGCGCAGTAACATGAAAAACTTTGAAGAATTTAAAAAAGATATAGAGAGAGAATTGATGGTTAAGATCATCATGGGACTGAGATATGGAAAAATATCACAGTCTAAAGCAGAAACTCTTGCACAAGAGTATCTTGAATTAATGGAAGTATCAAATACCGATGAGTTATTTACAAATATGTCAAAACTTATAGAACGATACTCTGAAATGCTTGAGGTATATCTTAAAACTGCAACCGAATATTTTACACAACGAAAAGAAGAATTATTACATGCAGGAAGACAGTATATGCAACAGTCACAATATGACAACGCAGTATATGCATTGAAAGGAGGGAAAAGGGCTGAGGTTTTGAGCTGAGTTTTTATTCTCAACTCTCAATTCTCATTTCTCAACTTACATTATGGATAATTTTGAAGGAGGATCACCTATGAGAAATACAACAAGTTCACATACACCAATGGTTCAATCACAACCAATTACCCTGTCTCGATCTGAAGAGATTGTACTATCTCAAGAGTCAGAAATGCCTGTCGTACATGAAGAACACAACGAGATTGTACAGGTGAAAGATACTGAAAAAGATGTTGCAGATAGACTCCTTTCTGATACAAAAGAGATGGGAATTGCAGCAACATTCAAAAAGCTCGGTATGGGTGGATATCGCAGACAAACAACTGACAAATCTGATCGTGAAATGGTTGAAGCAAATAATAATGCTTTAGATACAGAAAAAACTTCTGAAGAAGTGAAAGAGTTTGATTCAGATATTGAAACACAGCCATCATTTGCTGATCGAAAAAAAGAAATAGTTGCCTAGGTTGCTGAGCAAGTAGAAGCAGATCCACTGATGAAACAAAAAATTGGGGAAGTTGCCAGTGAAATGATAAGTAGAGGAGAACCGATTGATCCTGACATATTACAAGAAGAAGCATTAAAACGATATACCCAAGAAAAAGAACATGGAGAACCATTATCATTAGAAGAAAAAGTACTCTCAATTGAAGAGCAATTTGCAGAATTACTACAAGAAAATGAGGAGCTCAGAAACGAACTAAAAGAGTTTAAAGCTTTGGTAAAACAGCAATCTGAGACGATGAACACGATGGCACTTGCACTACTTGAAATGGCAAAAAAACTTCATCAAGAAAAAGAAGACGAAAAAGAAAAAATATCATTGCTAGAACTACTAATACAGTTGATGGGTCTGTTGCTCCAAGAGATGACAAGTCCTGACGAGGCCAAGAAAGATGATAAAATAAAAAATCTTGATATCTCAAAACTTGCACTCTTTTCTCAAAAAAACGAAAAGCAGGACAAACTAACTCAGGTAGCTGTATAAATAAATAGACCTCATTCTTGCGAGATGACATGATCTTGGGTATACTAGGGTCATGCGATATTCACAACTGTTTGCCAAGACGAGCAAAAATATTCCTAAAGATGAAGTTGCGGTTAATGCTAAATATCTTTTGCAAGGTGGCTTTATTGACAAATTAATGGCTGGCTCGTATTCATTACTTCCATTGGGTAGATTAGTAGAGCGTAAAATTGAACAAATCATTCGTGAAGAGATGAATGCAACTGGGGCACAAGAAGTCCTCATGCCGCTTCTTCATCCAAAAGATGTTTGGAATGAAACAGGAAGATGGGATACTGCCAAAGATGTGATGTATCAATTTGAAAAAAATGATAAAGAGTATGCACTATCATTTACGCACGAAGAAATTGTCATGGATTTAATTCGTAAACACGTGACAAGCTACAAAGATTTGCCGGTAAAGATATATCACTTTTCAACAAAATTTCGAAATGAATTACGGGCAAAATCCGGTATACTGCGTGGTCGTGAATTCTTGATGAAAGATTTATACAGCGCTCACGTATCTGAAGAAGATATGTATGAATATTACTGGAAAGTAGCAGATGCATACAGAAAAGCGTTTACCCGAATAGGGCTTACCACACATATTGCTGAGGCATCAGGGGGTGTTTTTACCGATAAGCATACTCATGAATTTCAGGTACTTGCTCCAAGCGGAGAAGACACGATATATTTTGCAGATGATTGGGAATACGCAAAAAATGATGAGGTCATGACAGATGAGGACAAAAAAAGGACTGATTTACGTACTGAGACATCGATTGAAGTTGGAAACATCTTTCCTCTCGGTACTTTTTACTCAGAGAAAATGGGTGCTACATTTACGGATCAGGATGGAACAAAAAAACCACTATGGTTTGCAAGTTATGGTATCGGTCCAACCCGTGTGATGGGCACAGTTGTAGAAGTATCTCACGATGATCGGGGCATTATCTGGCCTGAGTCAATTGCACCATTTGCTGTACATCTCATAGGTCTTAACGGAAAAGGTGAAGATGTATACCAACAGTTGCAAGAACAGGGTATAGAAGTGCTGTTTGATGATCGACAAGACCGGGGAGCAGGAGAAAAATTCGGAGATGCAGATCTAATAGGTATCCCGTTTCGTGCGGTAGTTTCAGATAAATCTGGGGATAAAATAGAAATCAAAAAGAGAGATAATACGGATTCTAAACTGGTAGAGAGAGAAGAGTTAGTAAATACCCTCAAAAGTTAGATAAGCTTCAAGAAAAACGCCCAGAATAGTGAGTACACTACCAAAAAAATTACCATGAG
>DAOMRL010000013.1:0-14483 GCA_035445865.1 Candidatus Levyibacteriota bacterium | reverse complement strand
AAATTACAACAGATACTATTGATTCATCAAATATTACAGATTTTCTCATAGGAAATATACATACTGATTCTCGTACACAGTTTGCATCAGAGCTTGATATGGGTTTTTATACTCCAGTTTTTGAGTATTTATATGGAGAGCAAAAGTTGGGGTACAAGGCTTCCGAAAGTAATCGAGAAAAATTTTTAGAAAAGTATAATAAATGGTCTGATGAGGAGAAAGAAGGGGCAATAGCACAACATCTATTTGATCACTTTAACTTTCAAACATCGGTAGAAAGAAGCGCTGTAGTCTATAAAAGCATGCAAGGAGGTCAATTTGGATATACTACTGCAAATCATGGTAGTGTGTATTCAACAAATTCTGAGATTAATGAGGTGATAAAGGAGGGTGGGCTGCCTATTCTAGAGGTTCATACTCATCCTGATGACGCTCTTTTTTCCCCAATAGATTATTGGAGAATGTTAATTAACATAGGAGGAGATAATTCCAACCGTCTTTTGAATGGCTCTGTAGTTTTATGCCCCAGTAGACAACTTATGGCATTAGCTACAGCAAATACACCCATACTCAGTGGAGAAGAGATTGACCAACTCATCGCAGGAATAGAAATACGTAATTCGAATCCAAAGCGGGTTAATCAATTAGCTAATCGGTGGGATATAATGTTAAACTCTTTACAACGGACATTAAAGGAAAATGATGATGAATTCAATGCGATAAGACTAAAGAGAGGTGATGGAATAATTACGCCTGAAGAGTATGAAAAGTTATATAGTGACTTATTAGATAGATATGTTAATTATTTTGAAAGATATTGGCGTACAAAATTCCATATTGATAATTTTAACTTGTCATATGAGGAGCGGATGGCAAATAATCTTGTTGTAGATTTTGCTAGAGAAATAAATGTTAAATTGTATGTATCAGATAACATGAAAGACTTCCATGAATTCTCTCTCTAGTGTTCAAATCTTAAACTTAATTAACACTGAACTTGAACACTTATACAATTTTCTTATCTGCCAGGACTTTATAGTAGTCTTTTTTAGTAAGGAGTAATGCACCAAGTCCGAGAAGCATTCCAACAAATGAAAGTATCCAACCGATAACCGGTATTGATGTAACGGCGTAATACATAATCAATCCTGCGGTAAAAACAAGTCCTCGTCCCCAGGTGACATTCAGAATTTCTGCTCCTTTTCTCCCAATTGCATATGCTATAAAAAGCTTACTAATATAGAGAGTCAAGAAATACAGGATCATCAATAATACTGAAAGAGGAATTAACAATAATGTCACAAAGAGAAATATTCCTGCAAACGGAATCAGGATCAGTGCCATGAACCCAATGATTGCAGATGCACCTGGCTTTTGTTCAATAGTTTGAGCAGTTTTGTCAAAGAATCGTGGAGCAAATCGTATGAGTAATAGACCAATAAGGAGTGCTGATACAAAGCTTGCCAGTGTAAATGCAAATGATACACCGGTGAATAATGCTTTTGCTGCACCTTCGGTTGCTTGTGATGTGCCTTGAGGTGGTCTATGGTGGGTAATTTGTCCGCTGATTGATGCGTCTTGTGCAATATTGGCCTGTTGCTCACTCCAATAAGTAATGTCTCCTTGGACTTGTGCATCTGAAGAAAAGTTAATTTCTCCAACACCTGCCATGATGTTTCCTCCAACTTGATTTCCAATCTGTACGGCGCCTCCTCCGATGGTCATACCTTTACCGACAGGAGCAAAAATTTCTAAATTTCCTACACCTGCTACGAGTGATCCGGAAAGTGTTGCACTGTCTGTAATTGCTACACTTCCACCCATAGTTGTAGTGTTGCCACCAATTTCAGAAGATATCGTGATATTTCCGCCTGCTGCACGGACATCTTGAGTTACAGTGCCTCGGATAGTAACATTTCCACCAGCAACTAATAGATCTCCATTGATTGTTCCGTCAATGAGTACCGTTCCGCCAGCTACATACGCATCTCCATTTACAGTACCTGATACAACTACTTTATCTCCGGTTGCAAAGTAATCTCCGTTTATCGTTTGATTTCTTTGCAATGTTGGAGATTCACCGGTAGAGATGGTCTGTGCAAGTACAGGACTAACACTCACAAGACCTGCGACAAGGAGAATACATATTGAGAAAATAACTCTCATATCTTGATCATATCCTTTTTTTGTAAGATGTCAATAATAAAAGTGTTATGACAGTATGTGATTGGTTCTTTCAGCTATCTACATTATGTCAATTCAATTTCAGAAGAATAATTTAAGAAGTTAGAATAGAAGACTTGGTAAAGACAAAAGGGTTAGTCTGAGGTTTTGGTTGTACAAGGGTAGTATGGGTAGGGAGTTTTAGAACACTTGGTTCCAATAATTCATGTTCTAATAGTAGTTCACCAATATGAGGTACACGAGATGTATATAACAATTCAAGGCATCCATTATTTCTAATATAATTGTCTACTGTTTGGTAGCCTATGGCATAAGATGCATCCTTTGCGTACCCACCAGGCAGACTTGTATCACCCATACCTCTTTTTACTCGATAGGTGATCATATATGCTTTTTCAGCGGTTACATATCTGGACAGATAATCAAATATCTCTCTAAAGCTTTTGTGAAGCATCTCAACTGCTTTTACTCGATAATAATATGTTTCGTATGCGCTTTGGGTAATAGTACCTGATTGGATTTCGTTGTACACTGCAAGACCTTCTCCCCATAACATAGAATCTGCATGAGGGATGATCCGTAACAGAGGATTTTGTGCAGTCAGGAGATTATGTCGTTGGAAAATGTGACTTTCAATTTCGTGCACAATAAGTCGCTTAACATTACTGCAGAGTCTTTTTACTTTAGCTCCGATAATTAATTTGTTATGACCGACTCGTATGATATGGTCATTTTGGTAATCAATTTGTATATCATAGGAAAGTTGTGCATTAGAAATATATTTTCTAAATGTCTCTGCCATTTCTTCTGCATTTTGTAAAACACAAGCGTTAGATTTATTAAAAGAAATAAAAGGCATATTTTGTAAAAACTTTTTTCCATCAACTTCTTCAAATGTAAAAATAAGATTTGCAGCCTTTGCAAAGCGAGGTGTACCAATTGCGTCGATACAATCAATTGTACGTGCAACAGACTGTAAGTAATCAGAAATATAGTCTCGTAAATCAGACTGGAGGTGTATTGTATGAAGTTCTTGTTGGAGAGAATAAAGATCTCTTTTCATTATACTGGTATCACGAAGTTCATATATAAACTGAGGATTATATGTGTCAGAACGGAAAAATTTTTCTTTTTCTTGGGTATAGTTAAGAGGTGTTAATGCTTGAGTTCCTAAATTAAGCTTGCTGTTAAGGAGGAGCAGGCGGTCAGTAAATGGTATTAATCGTTTTTTATCTTTATATTCAAACATCAGTATCTTTTGTCTATTATACAGGTAT
The DNA here is from genome assembly GCA_035445865.1 of Candidatus Levyibacteriota bacterium. GTDB lineage: Bacteria > Patescibacteriota > Microgenomatia > Levybacterales > GWA1-39-11 > JBDHUV01. The sequence goes on along the minus strand of DAOMRL010000013.1, from coordinate 11,022 downwards.
GTAAGAATATTGCAAGTTTTCTTGACATTTTGTGTATGGAGATATAAGATATCCCTGGTGGGGGGATTAGAATAAATTATGGCATTATATTTAAAGACATCAAAAGAAAAATATTTACATCGTTTGAAAATTGCCAGGGGACATATTAATAAAGTTATCCAGATGGCAGAAAAAGATACTTATTGTATAGATATCCTCCATCAATCACAGGCTGTACAAAAAGCACTTCAACAAGTTGATATGTTAATTATGCAAAATCATCTTCAAACATGTACAGCAGATGCTATAAAAAGTGGTAAATCAAAAAAAGCTATAGAAGAAATAATGGAGGTTTTAAAACGAAATAGATGAAGACAGCTGTACTGATCATTTTTACTGTTGGGATATTGCTTGGAGGAGCAGTAGGGTATGGAATTGTACCTCGTATTTTGTCACAAAATGTGTCATCAACAACTGTCACTCAAAACAATTCAGATCTATTAGATCAATATTTTATTCAGCAGATGATTCCTCATCACGAAGACGCAATAATAATCTCAAAACTTGCTGAACAACATGCTCAACGTCCTGAAATACAACAGTTAGCAAAAACAATCATTGCAGATCAATCAAATGAAATTCATGAGATGGAGGAGTTATATAAAAAATGGTACAACAAAAATCTTCCTCAGGGTCATAGTGATATGCATCATCATGGAGTATCTGAATCAAGTGAGATGCATATGGGAATGATTGGAACAAATGATGATATCACACGAATGACAGAATCAGAGGATTTTGATAAAGCTTATATTGAACATATGATACCGCATCATCAGATGGCAGTCATGATGGCGGATCTCGTAAAAGCAGGGACAACTCGTGGTGAAATAAAAACACGTGCAAATACTATTATTACTGCACAAACAAAAGAAATTGACCAGATGAGAACATGGTATCAAAGTTGGTACAATAATTAATATGGAAAATCACAATCATCAATCACAAAAGAAAGAGAGTTATAGACCCTTGATCATTATCATAACATTGATTACTTTAGCAGTTGTTGCGGTAGGTATTAGTGATGTATTTCAAGGCACATTTTCCTGGGAACTTTCAATGCAACATTTTATGGCAGGCTTTTTCCTTGTTTTTTCAGGATTTAAGTTACTGGACCTTCCCGGATTTGTACAGGGATATTCACAATATGATTTGTTGGCGATGAGAGTGAGAAAATACGGATATGTATATCCGTTTCTTGAACTGGGCCTGGGATTGTTATATTTAACCGGAACAGTTTCACCTGCTGTTAACATCTTCACCTTTCTATTAATGACGTTTAGTGGGATAGGGGTTGCTCGAAAAATTGCAAAAAGAGAAAAATTTACGTGTGCGTGTTTAGGTACACTATTAAATGTGCCGCTTACAAAGATTACTCTTGTAGAAGATTTTGGTATGGCTGCTATGGCACTCCTTATGCTTATATAGATCTGTGATTTTAAGATCAACGTATTCTACTATACATTTCTTTCACTAGTTCGTTATTTTCTGTTGATAATCTTACATTAGAGCAGTATTATGAGGAAGCTATACCATACTTAAGTGGAAGAGGAATAGATTGCATTATTGGTGCCCGAATTATTGCCAAGATATTACTCGTTGACAAGTAGCCAGCTACTATCTATAATCTGACGCTTATGAGAAAAAAACAGTCACTATTTCAAGCATTTTTGCTGCGGATCCATTATAAGGCTTCGTTAGCATTGGTTTCTGTGCTTTTAGGGGTATTATCTTTTTCAGGATTTTACTTTTTTGGACAACATATTGTCAATGAAGCTGATGAACAGCAACGGATTGCACGTATCCAAATGAATGAATCACGACAGTCAGACGAAGCAAATGACGATTCAGTCTCTGTTCCGCCAACACTTAGTGAAGACTCTGATGATACAAACCCTGGTAGTATCGGAGGTATAGGGACACCAACATCTACACTTGCCGGAACACTAACGGTTACACCTGCTGTAACAGGTACTTCACCAACTGCAACACCTACGGCAACCCCTACAGTGTCACCTGAACTTAACGCAGTGAAATTTATCTTGGGTGATCCAAATACAGAAAAATCAATTGTTGCATATTATGATTTTGAATGTACCTACTGTGCAGCGTTTGTAAAAGATGTTTTACCACAATTAAAAAGAGAGTATGTTGATACAGGAAAAGTAAAGATATTATTTAAAAATTTTCCGTTGTCTTCGCATCAAACTGCTCCGATTGCACATAATGCAGCAATGTGTGCGTCAGTAAAAGGCAACTTTTGGGCATTTCATGATATCCTTTTTGCCAAACAAAACGAATGGGCAAAAAAATCTGAGGCCGAAGCAAAAACACTTATGAAAACGTATTTTAAATCAACGAATGTGGTAGATACAGGATTTGACCAATGTGTCGACAATGATGTATATGAAAACTATCTTGAAAAAGATAAAAATGACGGGAAAAATGTAGGTGTCACTGGTACTCCGACATTTATTATTGGCAATGAAATCATTGTAGGCTATCAACCAATAGAATCATTTCGCGCAATACTTGATGCACAATAATCCTGCGAAGCCATTAACTAATAATTCCTAATCCTAAAATTCCGATAATTATCAGATATGCTGCTATAAAGTAGTTGAGAAATTTAGGAAAAATCAAAATCAATATTCCAAAAAGTAATGAAATTAACGGATCAATTCCGATTGTACTTATGTTCATATGTATCACCTCCTAATATCAGATAGTCTATAATACAACTCTATCAAGCGAAGCATGCATTGTATGTTATGAAAACGTAAGAATCAGATCAAAAAAGTTGCATTTTTGAGATCTGAGTATTACTATAGAGGGAGATGAGGCGATTACTTGTAATTGATGATGATCTTGGATTTAGCTTTGAGTTAGAACAGTTATTTAAAGAAGAGTATATTATTGAAAAATCAGTAGATGGGATGTCTGCATTAGGAAAAATTAATGCACAGATTTTTGAATGTGTTATCTTGGATATAGATATTTTAGGAGCGGTAGATGGAATGCAAGTCCTCAGAAGTATTAAAAATCAGAACAAAACACAAAAAACTCCTGTAGTTGTTCTCACCAATTCTGGACTTGAACGAAAGGAAGAGTTCTTAAATGCTGGTGCAGATGAATATCTTGTAAAAGGGGAAACTTCGTTAATAGACCTGAAAGCAACTGTTGATAGATTTATCAATACTACGCTTATGCCCAAGAAAGAAGATTAATATCCTAATACCTCGTTTACTAAAATAATCGTAATATCTCTTTGAGGCTCTTTATTAAGAATTAATATTTTGCTTACAAAACTTCCCGGAACTCCGTATGCTTTTTTGGCACGCTCTGATTCAAGAGGAAGTGAATGTTCATAAATCCGTTTAAACCCGTCATCAAGATTTTTTACAATTTTTTGTGCACCAACGACCCAAACCACATGATCTGCGCCGTATGCATACGCAGGTAGCTGACTGCCACTGTTTGAAGCAATCATAACAACGCCGTCTTCAGTTATAGCGTGTACACTTCCTATTACATATTCTGGTGCTGCTCCCAAACGTTGCATGTCTCGGTGCTGGGTATCACGACTCATGGAAGATAATTTCTGTTTGATTGAATCATATTTGCCTGAATCATTGAGTGTCTCAGCTAATCCAATGGTATCAAGTGTTACAGAGGTGGCAGTCATAATTTCAGATCCTTTAGGGATTAACGTGAGCGCTTTTTCCTTTGCCTGAGCACCTGTCTGAACAATCTCTACTTTAAAGTTATGTTCTTTTAGCTTTTCTGCGGTCTTTTCAATTGTTTCGGTAGATGGGAGTGTATCGTGTTTCATATTGATATTTATTTTTTATCCTATTTAGTATATAATAGAACTAACTATTTAAGAAGTATGTACTAATTTGTGCTATACTTACTAAAAAGAAAGTATGAAACAAAAACCAGAGTGTGGAAGTGTACGAACAACATTAAATGTAATTGGAGGTAAATGGAAACCTCTGATTCTTTGGGTGCTTACTGATCAGACACTCCGATTCAATGAGCTTCATAAGTCAATTGAAGGCGTAACTCAAAAAATGCTGACGCAACAACTGCGTGATCTTGAATATGAAGGATTGATCAAGCGTAAAGTATATCCTGTTGTTCCTCCGAAAGTTGAGTATTCACTTACTGAATATGGAAAGTCTCTCCAGCCGATCTTAAAAGTTATGGCAAAATGGGGGAAAGAACATACTGCATCCAAATCTCACGATATATGCCTTCAAAACAACGGAATACTCCGTCATTGATTATTATCTTTGAACTGAAATCATAATTCTGATAGTATGGTGATATGAATGAAAGCGCTGAATTTGATACAACCGTAGTTCTTCCAAAGATACAGAATGGCCGTACAGAAGATTTTCAGCAAATCCCTAACAGATCTCAAGAACAGGACAAATCGATATTAGATACTGAACTATCACGAAGAAAGGTTGCAAAGGCAGCACTCTTAGCAACATTTGGAATTGTGGGAGGACTCCCAGTTATAAGAAGATTTATTAGATCAGATACTTCCAAAGTGCCTTATTTAGAAACACAACAGGTGCAAGCACCCCAAGATATGTTAGATGTATCTGAGCAGGAACCACAAGATCCCTGGGCTGAACAAAATACCATATTACAAGCAGAGATATTTTCTCCTGAACGTGTCGCATTGGAAAATGCATATCTCAAAGATACAATGACTCTTTCTGAAATTGATTTGGGTCTGGCAGTTTGTGTAGAGGAAAGCGTCAGACGTTCACTTATTGGAAAGCGATGGGAATTACGGAAGAGTGGTGTTGAAGGGATGACTCAGCTTTCAGCAGAGCAAATACAGTTTTGCCGTGAGCATGAAATCAGCAATGAAATACTAGGTATGTGTCTTGATACATATGAAGATGCAAAAAATATTATTGCTCAACTTCAGGATGAATTACGCGAAGATAGTGAAGGGAAAGCTGTGGATCCGGAAATGCTCATGATAAATGCGGGAGGCTTAGCTAAACTTATAATGACAGAGACATCAGGATTTCTTAATCCGGGAAAAAAGAAGGCAATTACGCAGTTTGGTGAGGATAATATAGTATACGATACGGCTGCATTAAAAGAGCTCACATCACTTTTATCTGAAAATACTGGGCTAAACTTCGACCCTAATAATATCGCTGGGTCTGAATTCCTTAAGCAAGACGGTAATACAAGCGGAGGGGCAATCGGTATTCAATTTATGCCTTCTCGTGCGTTGGAATATTATAGAAAATTACAAAAAACAGGTGAAATTGGAAATATTTTTGATCCTATCCAATCTATAAAAATGGCATGGACATTTCTTGCTTGCCATGAGCAAGTGATACCTGGTGAACCTACACCAGAAAAATTCCGTTATGGATATTTAAGAGGAAATGAACCACATCATGATAGGTATCGGTATAATGCTATTGATAAATGGAATTCGAAAGAAGATCAAATCCAAAGTATTAAACAAGCTGCTGAAATTTATTCGGACCGTGGTTTATAAAATTTATATCAGCTCCTCAGATTCTAAATATTTTAACACTCCGTTTGCCAGACCTTGGGCTGATGCTTCAGGATTATCAACGATAGTGAGTCTATCAGTGTAACTAGTCAAAAATCCTGTTTCCAAAATGGTAGACGGTGTCATGGGGTGAACTGCGTGTTTAAAACGCCACCAGGAAAAAGCATAATATCCGGTCATATTGCGAGTTACCACAGGATCGATTTCCATGAGTGTAATGAGTTGGTATTCTTGTTGAATATACTCTGATAACGTGGTTGATTTACCTGAATAGTCTCTGCGTGGGGATGCAACTTTAAATCCTGACTTGCTAGTGTCTGTACTGCCATCTGCGTGAATTGAGATAAAGGCATCAGCATAATATGAAGGAGGAATTGTTACAGGTAAGATCTCTACAATTACACCGTTTGATTCCAAAATACTTTTTGTGCGGATTGCTATTTCATAATTCACATTTGTTTCTGATAGAGTACCCCATGTTGCGCCAGTATTGTTTTTTAATCGTTCAAGTTCGTCGGGGAATTCATGATTTTTCCAATGTCCGACTTGTAGTGCAACTTTAGCAGGTCCTTCAGGGCGTTTCCATTCGAGTAATTCAGGAAATCTTTCAAGGGCATTCGGAAGTATAGTGTTAGAAGTATTTTGAGGAGTAGGTGTTGTGATCTGATCAATTGTATTAGTACGGAAAACAAAAAGTAAAATACCAACATAAAGTATTGTGATACACAAGAGCAGTTTTTTCATGAGCACTGATTATACCAAACTATACACAATAGAGAGATACATTATCTTTCTGAGTAGTTGGTTCCCAGTTTGGAAAATGAAAAATAGCTGATATTACCCGAGATCCAGGTTTTAATTCTGTTTTTAGTTTTTCTTCGAGGTGTGTCATGATACTGGTCATGCCATAGATAATCACAATATTAAAAGAGGAAAGGTCTGCTTCCCAGAAATCTGCGATATGGATAAATGCTTTTTCGTCAAGATTTTCATCAAGTATTTTACTTTCAGAGAGCAAGGCAAGCTCACTATTAATTTCATATCCATGTGATTCAATTCCTTTTTTTGCAAATGCGATGACAATTCGACCATCTCCACTGCCAAGATCAACCATTTTTTCACCTGGTTGAGGATTGGCAAGTTCCATCATCACGTCAATCTTGTGCCAAGTGCTGGGGACGTAAGGAACTTGAATGAGGACCTTTCTATCTGCCATATACAGAGTATATAAAATTGATGTAAGAGACTGTGTATATTAAGAGAGATTATTGTGTCAGCTCTGGGTTTCTTCAGTTGTCTGTTCTAATATAACAAGAGTTACTTGGCAGGTGCTATTTCCGGTAGCTTTTTTCTCACCAAGTTTAAAATCATACGTTCCTATCCATATGCCATTTGCTGATTTTTGATAATGATACTGTATGTCTGCTTCTACTGACGGACCGTTTTCATACTTTTTTACAAATTCCAGCTTGTCACTAGTGAGAGTGCCTTCGATAGTAGCTGATCCATGAGGATCGATCAATTGTCCTTTGATAGTTTGATCTTCTCCTTGGGAAAAATATCCTCCAAAGTTTGCCTGTTTTACTTCTTCAAGTGAACCAATAAATGTATCCATTATTCCCGCTATACTATACAAACGAGTTTGGGGAAGAGGATAGGTGATAACAGACGGTTCCATGCTCTCAATGTATCTCATTGAGCTAAAAATTTCAAGCGATCTTAGATATTAATTTCCTGTTGATATAAAAATATGGTATCCTTAGTTCCTGTGAGAATTGTAATATCTATTGTTGTATTATGTGTTGTAGCAATTATCTCTGGTGTATTGTGGGTAACATCTTCAGCTGATTTTGAAAAAAAACAGACGTATTTTCCTGCAGAATTTGTAAAAATGGGTCAGTATACAAGTGAGGAGCATAATTTTATTATTTCGTATCCATTACCCCATGAAGTGATTGAACATTCCCCTGATGCATATGCAGTTGCAACGTTATCAGGGCAAACAGTTTTACCTACGGCAGTGATACGGGTGCTAAAAAACTCTGAAGGAGTAGCGTTTGAAAAATATGCGTTGCAACAAGCTATCAATATCTGTGAATCTGGTACGCAAGAATATTCGATTGTGTGTACGGATACACAGAATGTCAGGCCGAGTATGACAGATTCTGGGATTCAAGGAATTGAACTGTACTTACAAGAAGAGTATATGGATAGTGTAACTAATAAATCGATACAAAAAACTACAAAAGGTCCTTTTTTTGCATATCCTTTGACGCAACAAGAAATCATCCTGATTTATCCTCCGATTAGTCAGCAACCAGCAGAGATCAATCGCTCTGCGGTACATATTATTGCTGAAACACTCAAAATCTCTCAATAGTTAGTTTGTCGGCAAGCTGGTCTCTTGTCTTTCTCTTACTGTTATCACGATCTATTTTTATAGAGTGAACGTATAATACTTTTTCCTATGGAAAAACATGAAGTGCAAACAGTGCAAGGAAGAATTCTTATCGTGGGTATCTTTCTGTTGTTTACACTGGCTTTAATGACCTCATTTTATACAGTGTATGATACACAGCCATTACAACAAAATTCCAAAGCCGGGGATGTGTTAGGAAATGAAAGAGGACAAAATGTGAGTTTGGAAGAAGTAGTAGCTGACCCAACTGCATTTGTCGGTCAAGTTATATCAGTACGAGGAATAGTACAGGATCAGATTGGTACTCAAGGGCTAACTATTGATACGACAAATATTGAAACGGAAAAATTATTGGTAGTGAGTCGTGATGCGTTAATTGGAGTAGGAAGTGGTCCGGGAGAATCAGCATACGGAAAATATGATGGAGTCAGGGTGTCAGGTGTTGTGAGAATGTTTAGTTTATCAGAGCTTGAAACAGAGATTGGTACAGATCTCAATGACGAAACATATCAAGCATATGAAGGCAAACCGGTAATCATTGCTGACTCTATCTATGAGTTGCAGAAATAGTAATTTTTTCTATAAAAGGCGTATACTGATTTTATGCAGAAAAAAGTATATGTTGTGAGTGCAGTGGTTATAACAATCAGTATCGGTATTTTTATTTTTGTACTTTCTCGATTATATATGCAGCCGGTATTTATACCAAAATCTCCTATACACGCAAACCCGACGCATACACCTGAGATTCAGATTCCAGTCCTTTCACTTGAAAATTTTTATGACGATATACACGTTACTCAATATCCAAGAGATGAGATCAGAACCATTATTGTGACCGGAGATATTATTCCCGGCAGGAGTGTAAATTCCAGAACACTGGGATACAACAATTTTCATTGGGCATTTGAGCCAACAGCTTCATTTTTAAAAAATGCAGATCTTACCTACATCAATCTGGAATCTCCGCTTATTGCAAAGTGTCCGGTTACAAATGACGGTATGATTTTTTGTGGTGATAGAAGGCATGTAGAAGGTTTTGTATATGCAGGAGTAGATGTGGCAAACCTTGCAAATAATCATTTAGGGAATCACGGAGCAGAAGGAATTAAACAAACAGCACAGTATTTACAAGAACGAGGTATTGTTGGAGTAGGAATTGAAAATAATCCTCAATATGTTGATGTCAGGGGGTTAACAATTGCATTTTTAGGATACGATGATATTGAAGTGCAAACAGGAGTTTCACGCGCAGATATGCAGACCATACAACGAGAGATTCAAGAAGCCAGATCTCAAGCGGATATCGTAATCGTACAGTTTCATTGGGGAGTTGAGTATGTAGCGCAACCAACGGATCGCCAACGGGAACTAGGAAAGTTAGCGATAGATAGTGGTGCAGATTTAGTTATCGGAAATCATCCGCATTGGATTCAGCCAGTAGAATTGTATAACGGAAAACTCATTACCTATGCACACGGAAATTTCATTTTTGATCAGATGTGGTCTGAAAAGACGAGAGAAGGAATAGTAGGAAAGTATTATTTTTATAAAAATCATCTTGTTGATGTTGAGTATGTACCAATAAAAATTGAGGACTATGGTCAGGCACATATCATACAAGATGAGATATACAAAAAAAGGATTTTGAATGATATGTACCAAGAAAGTGTCTTTTTACGTGACAAAACAAATTAGAACCATTTTTTTTTATAAAATGATATATAATAGAAATTAGAAAACGTAGTGCTTGTGTGTCTGCACAGTTTGGAAGAATAGTCAGAAAATGTTATTACCACTTTTTAATTTCCCCAATTGTTACTATTTCATAAGTTTATTTTCCGAAAGGAGGTGACACACACATGACAAAATTATTTGTAGGGGGACTCCCTTATGCAATGAATGATCAAGCATTAAATGATCTATTTGCAGAATACGGAACAGTTACATCAGCAGTAGTTATTACTGATCGAAGTACAGGACAAAGCAAAGGATTTGGATTTGTAGAACTTGAAGACGACGCAATGGCTCAAAAAGCAATTGAAGAATTGAATGGAAAAGACGTTGAAGGACGATCAATCGCTGTTTCTGTTGCTAGACCACGAGAAGAGAGATAATCTCTTTTTTAACACTATTTGGCGGGAAATGTAATTGTTTTCCGCCAAATATGTATCCATTTTTTACTACAGTACATTATATATATTCTTCTTACATTTTTTTGCTATAGTGAGGTGATAAATTTTTCTATGGATCCTAATATAAACGACTCATTGAGAGCTTCTCCTGTATCTGCACAACAACCGTTGCCGTATAGAAAAATTGGTATCATTCTGATTTTTGTACTCATAGCAGTAGGAGTTATGATTGGTCTTTTCTTACGTGATTCTCAGAGTGGGTTAATAGTAAATCTGCCTGGTAATCACAGTAAGGGTATTGGTGTTTCACCAACTCCTATGCCATATGCTGAGCTGACCATTCCGTATTTACGCAATAGGGAGTATTCCAGTACGTTACACGAGAGACAGGTTTATTCAAATGGATCTACCTATACTTCATATTTGACCAGTTATGATTCCGATGGGTTAAAAATAAATGGGTTACTTACTATCCCAACTACAGAAATGCCTGAAGGTGGATATCCTGCGATTGTTTTTGTGCATGGGTACATTCCTCCTGCACAGTATTCAACTACTGAAAAATATGCAGATTATGTAGATTACCTTGCTCGCAATGGCTTTGTTGTATTTAAAATTGATTTGCGTGGACACGGGAATTCACAAGGAGATCCCAGTGGAGCGTATTTCTCGCCAGATTATGTCATAGATACCCTAAATGCTCGTGCAGCATTGCAAACAAGTGATTTTGTAAATCCAGATGAAGTCGGACTGTGGGGGCATAGTATGGCGGGTAATGTAGTTATGAGAGCTATGACAGCTCGTCCGGAAATTCAGGCAGGGGTAATCTGGGCAGGTGCAGTATATACCTATACAGATATGCGCGAGTATGG
>DAOMRL010000012.1:6155-15032 GCA_035445865.1 Candidatus Levyibacteriota bacterium | reverse complement strand
AAAGCAGAGTAGCCGTTGAGACACTGGCTACTATAAACAAAGTTGTCATTGCAGGAGAGGTAACTACTTCTGCAAAAATTGATTATGAATCAGTTGCACGAGAACAGATAAAAAGGCTTGGGTATACCCAAAAGGTTCTAAAGTTTACTGACAAATCTCCGATTAAAGTACTCATTCATGAACAGTCATCAGAGATTGCGCAGGGAGTAGACTCAGAAGGGGCAGGTGACCAAGGTATGATGTTTGGATATGCGTGCCGTGAAACACCTGAGTTAATGCCTCTTCCTATTATACTTGCACACTGTTTTGCAGCTGCAATTGATAAAGCAAGAGAGACAACACTTCCGTATCTGCGACCGGACGGTAAAACCCAGGTAACAATTGTATACAAAAACGGCAAACCTGTATCAATTGAGTCACTAGTCCTTGCTGTTCCTCACAAAGAGAATATAAAAAGTGATCAGTTACGCTCCGATCTCTATTCATATGTAGTAAAACCAGTACTCGAACACTATGACTACTCATTTAGTAAAAAAGACCTTATTATCAACGGAACAGGCATTTGGCATATCGGTGGACCGACCAGTGATACCGGTGTTACGGGTCGAAAAATAGTTGTCGATGGATACGGGGGATATGCACGGGTTGGTGGAGGAGCATTTAGCGGGAAAGATCCGACAAAAGTTGATAGATCAGGTGCGTATGCTGCACGCTACATAGCAAAAAATATTGTTGCAAAAGGTCTTGCAGATAAAGCAGAGGTAAGACTCGCATATTTTATCGGCGCCAAACAGCCGCTTATGCAAGAAGTAGAGACATTTGGAACAGCCACAGTATCTAAAAAAGAGCTACAAGCATATATGCACTCTCTTCTGGACACTTCAGTTTCGGGGATTATTAACGGATTAGATTTACAAAAACCAATCTATACACAAACTGCTGCTTACGGACATTTCGGACGAAGTATGTTTCCTTGGGAAACTATACAAAAATAATTATAGATCACACCACTACACTTTTTTAATCGTGTACACAATACACTTTATGGAGGGTGGCAGGATAAAAGGACCATAGGCTTTATATACTGTCTCTCCTATACGTCATCTGACGTATCTGTTTGACTAACATCTTGCATATCCTCTTCTTGTGTATCGCCTCTGTCTGCATACGTCTCCCGGCGTAATCCGAACATTGGCGTCGTATTTACTCCATACGTAAAGTAAAAAGAAAGATAGTCTTGTAAATGTCGTCTATTTATAGAGACTGCCATATATATTCACCCCCTCTCTATCCATGCATCTACTGTACCGCACTTGCAAAGCCTATGCTTGACACGACCACCCTCCATACATGACAAAATCGTGACAATCGGACAATTGTTGCAAACACGTACTGTATCTGCGTATACTAGATACTGCATATGAATTCCCGAACAATTCATGGCGTCTTACTTGTCAGTGCTGTAGCGTTTTTGATCACCGGTAGCCGTGTCTATGCGCAAACTCAGACACAACCGGAAAATCAAAAAACTGATGTACACAACTCTCAGTCAAGTACAACTCACGACGCACATATCTCAAGCCAACTCCCTATTCTCTCCTCTGACGTAGGAGAGACACTCCCCAAAAAAGAAGTGAGCGAAAAAAAATCACCAACAAAATCCCCTGATACGACCACTCCAACATCAAAAGAATCTCAAAAAACAACTCCTACTCCATCTGCGTCTCCATCTCCTGAGCCGGAAACTACAACACCAACACAACAGCCTGTACAGGCTGTAGGACAGATGACAAATACCGGCGGACTTGATCCTGAAAAACTTTTTTCAATGAGTAATGAATACCGTAAATCAAAAGGTTTACCTGAATTTAAAAAAGATGAAAAGACTTGCGCCCTTGCTCAATCCCGTGCACCTGAAGTTGCTGCTGAAGTAACCTCGGGTGATATGCACAAAGGTCTGAGAGATCGAAATTTAGATTATTGGAATACTGAAAATATTATCTCTATGCGCACAGAAGAGTCTGCATTTAATTGGTGGGTTAATGACAAAATTCATCATGATGCAATCGTCGGTAACTTTACCTATAGCTGTGTTGCATGTAGTGGTAATAGCTGCGCCCAAGAATTCACGAATTATCAACCTAAATAAAATAGCGTATAAAGCAGTATTTTTAGTTAATTGAAGAGATTGCTGTATAGGTAGGAATAATCACAGACATGAGTGAATACATGTAACTTACCGCCGGAAGTATATAGCTCAATATGACTGTGATAACACCGAAGATCATTTGTGTTTTTGTCAAACTTCCTTGTTTTTTCACTGCAATTTTAAAATATATCCCTAACACAATACAGATTACAGATAGCCCCACTCCCCACATCAAGTTTCCATATCCTGGTGGTTCCAAGCCAAGACTTTGATGAATAGAGAGCAAAGAAGGCATATAAAATATTGCGAAGAAAATACTGACCAATAATGGAATAACTCCGTTTATTAAAATTACATACGCAAACCACTTATGATAATGCTTATTTGTTGCCATAAGATACCATGCAAATGGAGGAAAAACGATAAGCAATATAATGAGAGTCCATCGTGCCTTTTGTGTTAATGTATCTGTCGTTTCTTGGGGACCTGGGGCAACTTTTTCCAACGGTACAGGAGACACCGGTATGGCGGTAATTCCCGGAGAGGATTGAGATTCCATACTTTCCAGTATACGGCTGATAAATGATAAATAGCAAATAAAAGTATCCGTGGTATGATAGAGGCTCTTGAATATATGAATACTACCATCGTTATACAACTGACAAATGAAGACAGAAAAAAACGAGATCTGCGTGAATTGATTCTGAAAAATAAAGAAAAACTCATAAAAGTTGTTACCAAATGTGAGATGCTCCGGGTAGAGCTTGATATGGTAAGACAAGAATATAGTGTTCGGGTAGGCCAACTGTTCCATAAAAGTAATCAGCAAGATTTGGATATTATCTATTTCAGAAATTTAATCCAGTTGATAGACCAGGGGAAATCTTATGATGAAGCAGTCAAAGAACTTGATGATACTTACTACGCTCAACAACGCAAGCTTGAACAAGAACGTGAACAAATGCGGAGAGCACAGGAAATCTACGAAAAAAGACAACAATCACAAGCAAAGCCAATTGACAAAACTATTAAAAATCTTTGGAAGCAACTTGTCAGTAAATTTCATCCTGATTTGGTACAGGATGAAAAAGAAAAAAAGAGAAGAGAAAAGATCATGAAACAACTCAATCAAGCATATGAAGAACAAAATATAGAGGCACTCAAAAACATGGAGAACAACTCACAAGTTGAGAATATAGAAGAAAGTACTATTGAAAAACTTACTCAAATACTTGAAGATACGGAAAATCAAATTATCGAACAAGAGGCAGCATACCAAGACCTAAAAGATTCAGAGTGGTACAGATGGAAAACAAATATTGCACGCGCCAAAAAAAGAAAGAAGGATGTTTTTTTGGATATAGAACGTACGTTGCTTAACGAAATTGTCAGAAAAATAGAGACTTTGAATGAATTACGAGAAAAAGTTGAAAAAATGAAGTAGCTTTCCAGAATAAGGAACAGCAAATTAAGAAATACAAATACTGAGTTTTAAAAAAAGGTCTAACAGTAACACTCACTTTTACAATAACAATATTTTTTTTCCCTTGAAGATATCGCTACTGTTGTGTATTATTGAGACATGGCTGATGACAAACAATACAATTTATTGTTAATAGAAGACGAATATGATTTGTGCGAAATTTATAAAATCCAACTTACTACTCACAATATCATCACAGACTTTGCACTAGCAGGACAGGAAGGACTCAAAAAGATCCAAGAGAAAAAATATGATGTAGTGTTACTTGATCTTATGTTACCTGATATGAACGGACTTGAGATCTTAAAAAAAATAAAATCAAATGATGCTACTAAAGATATTCCGGTAATTATTAATTCCAATTTATCTGACCAGGCAACTGTTGATGAAGGATTAAAACTAGGGGCAGTATCATATATTGTAAAATCATCTATGACTCCTGATACGCTTGCTGCAGAAGTGAGAAAAATCCTGGACAATAATTAAACCATTTATACGCTTAATTTCCTTGAGGCATCTGAGGAAGTGAGTTCATAAAGTCATTCATGTTTTGAAATGTGATATCACTTGGAGGTTCAAATACACTGTCAGAGACATTTTCGTTATTACAACTTTCTTTATATTTTTCAATCTGGTCTTCTATTTCTTTTTTCTGATTAACTGGACTTTGGCCGTTATCAACAGCATCATCTTCTGTTCCATCTGTTTTAGGAACAACCATCGTAAATCCTTGCATTGTTGTTTGATCCCATGTCCAGATAGTATCATTTTTGAAAATCATTCCACCTTGTCCTTCTTCTCCACCAGTAAAGTCAGATCTGATCTGACCATTTTTTACATAAGTTGTAATATTACGTCCATCCTCGTCAGTAAATTCACATCTTACTGATCCTGAACCGGTAAGTGCATTTTCCATACTCTTCATAGGATCATTCGTTACATTAAGAGGAGAATTTCCGGAAGATTGAAAATAGAAAAAAGCGCCACCAAGAACAAGAAGTACAACTGCACCGATAAGCAAAAGTTTAGTATTCTTCATCTGTAACCATTATACATATCCTGAAAGTTCAAATGCAAGGTTGATTAAAACGAAGTAATTACAAGAGTAGTTTTACTTGTAAATATGTTTTGCCCAAAATCTTTTAATAGAAGGAAGTGTCAACGTAGATAATAAAAATCCAATAGCAGGAACAATCGCGTTAATCCAGGGATCTATACCGACAATAAAATGGAGATACAAAGCAATAGATAAATACGTAAAAATAATAATACATATTCTACGCGCAAAACTTGTTTCCCACTTTTTGTCACGTTCTACTGCAGAATTTCTTCTCTCTATTTTTTCGATACGATTTTCAAGATCTACAACAGAACTCATATACCAATAATATCAAATTTGAAATTTTGAGAAATAATGAGGATTTATTTCTTTTTCTTCTTCGCAGCTTTTACAGCAAGCATTTTTCGCTTTATCTCAAGCCGCTTTGCTGTTTTGTGTGAGCCTTTATGTTTTCGTCTTCCGACACCTGTCACTCTTTTTGCCATAGGGGTATTATACACTATCTGGGTAGAAATTGGTGAATAGTAATTAGTTGTTAGAGAATATGATTCATTTCTCAGAATTTGGCACCAACATAACAAGCGCTTTATCTGCTCTACCCTCCTCGATTCGTTCTCTATCCCAGTCGTCAATAACTACTTGATATCCTTGCTCAGCAATCCTTTTTAACACACCTGGATTCTGTAAACCTTTATACACTGTGTCTGCTAAAGCATATGCTTCGTAGTGGTACGTCAAACTTTTGTCTTCTTGGTCTAGCAAATGTTTAAACATTTCAATTATTAATCTTGGATTCCTCTGTTCCGGGACTGTTGCAATTTCGTTAATAAATACATCTCTTGAAGAATCATCAGATACCATAGGATGGACTAAGACATACCCCACCGGTTTGCCATCTATATAACTTATAAAACTTTTGGACATTCCAGGAATATCTTGTGTCTCTTCATTTGCCCTCTCAATCGCATCGTTATAATCTGAAGGTAGATGCAGTTCACGTGGTGGAAAACCAGCTTGTTTAGCAATTTCGTAGATAATTGCACCATCTTGTGGCTTTGCCTCCTGGAACTCAATTGGAGTTCGGAATATTTCAGCATTTTCACTTGGATCTGCTATTTCTGATTCATCCATTTTCTCTCTATTATTAGATCATAATAATATAAATAGTACAATCATTCTATAGTTCAGCAATAATAATTAATTATTTTCTTCGGGGTAAAAATTGAGGAGTTCTACTGTTATATTTGGATCCCCTGCATTTACTAATTCTTTAAATTTATTAACATCTGCAAGCCCATCTGGTCCTCTGTAGTGATACGGATGAACAACTTTTGGCTTAAAAGCAAGCACTGCATCAGCCGCATCTTCAACACTCATCGTATACGGCAAATTCATAGGAACGAATGCAATATCTATATTTTGCAGTGCACGCATCTCAGGTGTACCACCGGTATCTCCTGCTATATACACTCTCTCCCCATTTGCCTCTAACAGATATCCGTTTCCTCTTCCTTTGACATGAGGAGCATCAGCTAATTCAGGCATATTATACATAGGGACTGCTTGTATTTGAATATCATTCTGAGTTGTTGTCTCTCCGTTTGCAAGGACAACGACTGTTCCTGGAAGAGTTGCAGGCAACTGGTCAGCAACTGCTTGTGGAACTACAATAACCGTTCGTTCTGTAGCCAATGCTTGTACTGTTTCAGGATCCAGATGATCACCATGGATATCTGATAATAAAATGATATCTGCTTCAGGATGATTAATAAAAGCATCTACCCCACCAACAGGATCGTTATAAATCACCGATCCACCCATCTCCAAAACCATTGAAGCGTGAGAAATTGGAGTAACTTTTACTTGTTGTGTAGTGGTTGATGTATCGGCATTTTCCATAAAGTCACCTTGCTTTTCGTTGTAAATGTATCGATTAAGCACAAAAAATCCTAAGATACCGAGTATTAAAACTGCTCCGATGATAAGAATCCACTTACTCATCTTTTGTGTATTTATACTATATCAAATATGGGGAACATGTAAGAAAAATATCAAATCGTTATTTGTTGCATTTCTGAATTATATGTACAATATTCACACTCTGCTGTTACAGGCGGGATTTGATCAGACATAAGACAATCTTTTAATTTGATAATTGTTTTATCAATCCAACTATCGTTTCCTGTGTACGGAATCAGCTTAACTTTAGATTCTAATTTTCCATCAAATGCTTTCTGATCCATATCTCCGTTACAATACACAAAGTATCTGGTATCACTCACAGTAAATCCTTTTTTCCGTAACAACCATTGATAGACTTCCTTTTGCCGTTTGCACCTTATTTGATAGCAATCAAGCTTTAATATTAAACCCCATCTAAATTTTATTAATACTTATTGTCTTACCAACTGGCTCTAATACTTTATTATTCATGACCCCGACTTCAATATCCAAGTAATTAATGAAGGCTATATAATTTTGATCTTGAGGTGTTTGAGAGGGAACAAGAACTTTACAGTTTAGTTTATTTTCTTGACCCTCTTCTCGCAAGAACTTTCTTACTTCAAAGTATTCATATTCGTGAAGCTGAATAAGCCCCTTCCGTGCTTGATTCTGAAAATTTCTATTTTCAATACTTTTAACTTCAACCGTAAAAGTTTGAGTTTCATTAACAGCAAATAAGTCTACCCGTCTATTGAAATAAGTGTCATAATTTTTAGATTTAAAAAAATCAACTAGTTCTTGTAATGTATTTAGGTGGGAGTCTTCAGCCCTTGCTAACAATTCATTATCTTTAGTGTAAACGGAAGATTTTTTGTTAACCACTCTTCTTTTAACTTGATCAAAAAGTTGTAACGTTTCAGCAAAACGTAAAGACTCAGATGCATCTTTAATTGAGGTAAATGGAGTCTGTTTTAAATCTTTTTCTGGCATCTCATTTTTTTGAATTAGGTGTAGGTCAGAAGTGTTATTAAAAATTTGTTGAACAACTAAATTGCTTACTGCAGAGAAGCTCCCCATCTGAGGAAATCCATTAATTGAAGACATCGGTACGGCATTCGTTAAGAGGTTATCAATTAAATGTTGAATTTTGGGCTGATAGCTTAAATCAGGTGCTTCCCAATCCTCTGATGATGGAATTTCACTAAACAAATATATTTCCGAAAATGGTACTAACAAAGGCCAGATATTTATCTTTTTTTCGTTTTCTTGTATCCATAAATAAGAATCTTTAATAGAAAAGTTAGGACCTACTACTCCGAATCCTATAACAGAAGATCTTGCATTCTTGAATTTAGATCCCGTTGAAGTGGAATGCATAAAGAAAACATCACCTGATTGAATCTCTCTCC
The DNA here is from genome assembly GCA_035445865.1 of Candidatus Levyibacteriota bacterium. Taxonomy (GTDB): domain Bacteria; phylum Patescibacteriota; class Microgenomatia; order Levybacterales; family GWA1-39-11; genus JBDHUV01. The sequence goes on along the minus strand of DAOMRL010000012.1, from coordinate 6,987 downwards.
ATCGATGTTCATATTTTCTTTCTAAACCCCATGTCATATATTTAATTGCTGTTAACCAATTTTCAGGGGGACCGGTAAAACGAAAAAAATTTCTTTTTTCAAATGATTTTTCAAAGTTCATAATTTGTTATATTTTGTATGTTTTCCCTTTGCTTTTTCAATAGGATATTTCTCTGCATTCTTTTGCATTTTTTTATTTAGCGCATTCAATACATCAATCTCTAAATCATTGCTCAATAACAAAACCCAATATAGAACATCGGCGAGTTCATCACCTATATCCTCTTTGTGAGAGTTGATATGCTCCTGCATTTCTTCTTTGGATTTCCATTGAAAATGTTCTAATACTTCTCCCGCTTCAAGTGAAAGAGATATCGCGACATCTTTTGGATTATGAAACTGTTTCCAATCTCGAGCATCACGAAAATCTACAATTTGTTTTATTAACTTCTCAAGTTTCGTCATTTATTCAATTCTATCTGATTTTTCTAGATTATGCTTCATACATAATAACCGTACATTTTCTTTTGATAGACTAGTTCCACCTTTAGAAAAAGGTAAGTCGTGATCAAAATGTAAATTTTGTGCAGATCCACATAAGACACAGTTTCCTTTATCTCGTTTCCATACTGCTAATTTAACAGATGATGGAATAAGACGTGTATGCAAGATTTCAATATTTTCTGTAATATTAATCTTCTGGTTATCTGATAATCTCAGAATAAATTTAAACACATTTCTTTTTCCGTCATTTTCAACATAATAATCTATTAGATCAAAAATACCTTTCATACTCCATACACCACTCATTATTTTTTCATAGATTTTCACC
>DAOMRL010000012.1:4924-6132 GCA_035445865.1 Candidatus Levyibacteriota bacterium | reverse complement strand
TCTTTATACTGCTTGACAGCATTGGCAAATTTTCCATTTTGAGTTAATCCACCAGTAAGGTAACGAAGCGGTTGATCGTAATCTTTTGGATTTTGGTCTACAAACTGTTTTGCTAAGTCATGACCTTCATATTCAACTGTAATTCCATCTTCATGTATTTTGTCATTATAGGGGGCATTAAATCTCTGAGACATAAGCAAAAGCGAGTATGAAGAATTTATTCTATAATTCATACCACGCTGCAGTGTTTGCATATTCTCAGCATCACACATTTCTCGATAACTCAGGATATCATCAATAAATTTTTTCATTGTGATGGCATTATACTATAATCCAACCGTTGTTGACATTTGGCTAAGTCTAAAGTATTATGAGCTTATTCTGCCCAAGATATTATGTCTGGGCTTTTTTCATTTTTATATACAATTTTTTTTATAGCTTTATTAATAAGTATTTTTTGTCCTTCGTTAATTACCAAATTTATTGAAAGAAGTAAAAAAACACTCATTTTAGTAAACGGAGGATTATTTTTCTTTTTCTTTACACTCACAGGGCTTACTACACCTGCAACAACAGTACAAGGGATTCAAGAAGAAAGAGATATTCCGACACCTACAATCGTATTAGCTGTCACACCTACAAATTCTCCAACTCAATCTCCAACAGATACACCAGTTCCAACAAGTGAACCAATTAACACACCTAGTCCGACAAAAAGACCAACTGCTATCCCAACACAGTATGTACCACCTACTACAAAACCTACCCAAATTGTTATTCCTACTACTCCACCACAACAACCAACTGTAGATACAGGAGGAAGTTTTAGTTGCAATTGCGCAAAAACATGTCCTCAAATGAGTTCATGCGCTGAAGCACAATACCAGTTAAATGTATGCGGATGCAAGGCTAGAGATGCAGATAAAGATGGAATCGCCTGCGATGCCCAGTGCCAATAATCCTCCACCTGATAGAAAATATCAGAACTTGTTTTATTGCATCTTATACTTTTTGAGTTATCTATTACTCTCCAAGTCTTTAAGTAAAGCTGAAGGTTTTTAGGAGAAGGGAGGAAACTAGTTCACAATTCAAGGTCTACTGAAAAAATGTAGCTAACTCTCTGCAGATTCAAATGGGAGTTGGCCACCTATGTTTTGTTCTGCTGATTCTCGTAGATTTTGAACATCTTCAACAGAAAGTCCCATATT
>DAOMRL010000012.1:0-4901 GCA_035445865.1 Candidatus Levyibacteriota bacterium | reverse complement strand
GCAATTTCTTCTTCAGAATCTGTCTCGCGTAACAACCACGCAACTTCTCTTTCGTCAGGCGAGAGTTCATCCGTAGCATTCATCCAATCCTGAACAGATGAACTGGGAAGTTTTTTAACGGATATCCTTACTTTAGACATTCTCTCTTGTGCTTTCGCTGCAAAATCGATTACATTATCAGCTGGTTCTTCAGGCTCAGCAGACCTCACGATTGACAGATGGGCTCTTCTTTCAGTTTCCACAGTTGTTAATAGGATTATATCCTTAATTTGAAGACTTGGCAAACAGAAGAGATTTATGGAATTAATAGTGCAAGTGAAGTTACATTTCCCGTTGCAATACCTGTTGAGATTCTGTAATATTTTCCTAATATCGGCATGGATTGATCCAGACAAACACTTCTTTCACATGTAACTCGAATCTGTTCTGTAAACCCAGATATATTTGGATTATCTGTATAGTGAATTGAATATTCTGCAATACTACCGGTAATACTTAGATTTACATCCATCGAAGTATACCCTTGTACATCAATCCATTCTGAGTCAAACGGCTGGGGTCTGTTTTGAGCAAATGTAATGTATCTCGGTTCAGGGATAGATTCCTGAATTTTATTTTGTAATTCTTGGATTTGAGCAGACTGGGAACTTATGATGTCTGTTAATTCATTAATATCTTCGTCGTATTGTTCTGTCTTTTCTAAAAGATCTCCGATTTGCGTATTTGCTATATCTAAACTTGCGGTTAACTCACCAACTTTTTCATATGTATAACACCACATTGCATTGGGACTAGTTATAACACGTTGTTTACATATGCTATTTGAGTATTTCTGTGCTTCACTTAAAAACTTTGAACTCGCAGCAAATACCGATACACTGAGGAGAAGAAATACGGGCAGGCCGATTATAAGACTTAATCCGACCTTTTTCACTTTGGTACAGTTATATACTTTTTGTATAAGAAATTCAAGAATAGGAAGTGTCGAGTATTATTTTTTCTTTTTCTCTCCCCATTGCCACTTTGGAGATTCTCCTGTTCGAAATGCAATACGAATAAAAACAATCGTGAGTAACATTACAGGAATAAGAAATGTGAAAGAAAAATCATTTGTTGAAGCACTATCGTCAAGAGTAAGACTGAAAAATACTACTAATGATATATATACTGCTGTAACTATCCATCCCTGCCATGTTGCAGGATACCAACCCCACCCATATATTTTTCGTTTGAACCAAGGATTTTTTTTCATTTCTTATTTTTTTTATTCGGTAATCGCACTGAGTCAATTGTCACACCAAGTATTGTACCTATTACGATCCCTAATCCCAGATTATCTAACGCCACACCTAATCCACTACCCAGTGCAATTCCAATTCCTGTCCACACTCCAATATATGTCGTACTCTCTTTCTTTTTTTCTTTCATAACTACATGATAACAAATATGGTCTGAGCAAGGGAAGCAAGCAGGACAAGTTAGTTATATCTCCGAACTAAAGGAATAAAATGCATCTTTTCCGACAATAATGTGATCAAGTACTTGAATACCAAATAGTTTTCCTGCTTCCATTAACTTTTCGGTTACCCGAATATCTTCATCTGACGGATCAGGATCACCTGATGGATGGTTGTGAGAAATGATCACTGAAGCCGCGTGTCTGTGAATTGCTATCTCAAACATTTCACGCGGATGGACAAGACTTGCATTGAGTGTACCTACAGAAATTGTATCAACTCCAATTACTCTATTGCGAGTATCAAAAGAGACCAATACAAAATGCTCTTTTTTCAGATGACCTATTTTTGGTATTAACAGCTCATATACCTGCCGGGGAGAGAGTAGTGACTTTTTCTTTTTTTCCTGCACTGTTTTTTCACCCATACGCCTGGCAATCTCTCCAATTGCTTTTAACTGACAGGCTTTTGCAACTCCAATACCTCTAACACTTTGGAGATCTTCAAGAGAAGCGTTACAAAGACCGTCTAAAGATTTAAATTGAGAGAGCAGTTTTTGTGCAGTAACCGTTACAGACTCACCAACAACACCCCTACCCAATACCAATGCTATTAATTCTTGAACCGACAGTGCTTCACAACCAAATTTTACAAGCCGTTCACGAGGACGTTCACTTTGAGGAAGATCATGAAGTGTGAAAGAAGATTTCATATCTTAGTTCAAGGTTAGAGGCTCTCTACTCCATTGACATTTTTAATAGTCAGAGTATGTGAGCAACTGTCAAAATCTCCGGTCACTATTACTCTGCCTGGAAAACGAGTTAGCAACAATCCGTCTACCCGCTCTTTGAGCGTCAACAAACTCTCATCACTTTTTACCAATACGATCCGTTGTCTCTGACGTCTGGTAAAATCATTTCCTGTAATTGCATCCCATACCACCATGGCACGTTCCATAATGTATGACCTGTCAGGAGTATCAGTCATCTGAAGCTCTCGAACAGTACCCACATGAGACTGCACACCTTTACTACAAAACGCTTTTGTACCGCCAAAAATTCCAAATGTTGTGACAACTACTGCAATGCCTGCTATACCAAGTGATCCTTTGAGTGTAAAGGAAAATGCTTTTTGCTTTTTTATCTCTTCTAATAATTTTGTAATTTTGCGCAATGGATTTCCGATATGAACATCAAGCAATGTATCGTCGTCAACTTCATGGTTTGCAACTACATTTGTAGGAAAAATAGATTTTAAAATTGATTTACGTTTTGAAGTGATCACAGAAGAAGGATCCGGAGACACCGGTGTGCCTTTTGGCTTCGGTATGGATTTGGTATCCATATCTTGAGTATTATCCTATTTTTAAACAAATGCAAGAGTAAATATTTCTCTACTGCATTTGTATTTTCTTATTCCTCTGTTTCTGTTGGAGTAGGAGTCTGTGTAGGAGTATTAGTAGGTCCGGTAGTTGGAGTTGGTGTATTTGTCACGGCCGGAGTATTCGTTGGTGCAGGAGTATTTGTAGGTTCCGGTGTATTAGTCGCTGTTGGTTTTGCAGTTGGTACACGAGTAGGGGCTGTTGTGACACGACGAGTGGGAGTAACTTCATCTTCAGGCGTAGGCGTTGGTTCTTCTTCCGGAGTAGGTGTAGGATCCTCTTGCTCTGTTATTTCTTCGTCTGTCTCATCTGATCCCGCAAAGGAAATAGGCGAGACAATCACAACAATTGCTATAACCATCACTGTCATAAATAAAGATAATATCGCAATGAGCGGGTTGTTTTTATAAAATGACTCGATTTTTTCTTTCAGATTTCTCATAGCGTTATTGTATCATGTATCTATAAATGGAAACAGCAACACTAGCAAATGGGTGCTTTTGGTGTACCGAAACAATTTTTAAACGATTAAAAGGAGTACACAAAGTAACTTCAGGATACACAGGTGGAGCACGAAAAAATCCTAGCTATGAACAAGTCTCAACAGGTGCTACCGGTCATGCAGAAGCTATTCAAATAGAATTTGATCCGTCTATTATTCCTTTTGCAACTCTTTTAGATATTTTTTTCCATACCCATAATCCTACTACGCTCAATAGACAAGGGAATGATATTGGCACACAATACCGTTCTGCCATTTTTTATCATGATGATGAGCAAAAAAGGATTGCTCAAGAAAAAATAACTGAACTTGAGATAGCACAAACTTTTAAAGATCCTATTGTTACACAGATTGAACCGCTTGAAATATTTTATCCGGCAGAAGACTATCACAAAGACTATTATGAGAAAAATAAAGATAAGCCGTATTGTACATTTGTGATCAATCCAAAGATTGCTAAATTACTTGAAAAATATTCTGAGAAAGTGAAAGAAGAATATATCCCTTCTTAAAGATCTATTGGAATATCCTTAAGCATTTGATTAAACTCATTTCGTGATGCAAAATGTAATGGCAACTCATTTCCTACTTTAAAGAATGCTTGGGTCCTCCATAAGGCAACGTTTGGGATCTCTATTTCACTTGGTTTTATTGCACCATCTTTTATTTGAGAGATTTGACTTCCTAACTCATCAACTCTCCAAATAAAATCTCTTACAGTAAGAGGAGGAGCAAGTATACCTCGTCTCGAAAATCCTTTTGGAACAAAAGGATCGGTAGTTAATTCCGGTAATGCAGAAAACGCAATCCTTGTATAATCAAACGCTTGATGTGTTGATCTATCATCAGTGTTAATTTTCATTGCTTTCTGTCTGCGATTTAGTAATTCTCTATCATTTGGAGTAATTAGACCTAATTTATCAATTGTATGTGGGTAGCTTAACACACCAATTTGTGCAGTTCTCAGGAAAGGAAGTGTAACATCTTCAAGAAAATCCTGAACTGGCTTTTTATCCGGTACTTTATTACTAAAATAAAACTCTAATGCAGTTGATGTAGCCATAGAAATTTGAGCCGGAAGAGGAATAAATTCAGGATCACTCACTATTTCCTGTAATGCTTGCTGTGCTAATGGATATTCAGGATTTGTCATACCTTAAGTTTTGACATTCTAATAAAAATGTACTGATTTAGCAAGCAATTACATAAAATGATACAATATAGTCAGATATGGAATCAGCAAGATACACTGCATCTTGAACTGGTTCCATTATTGTATTGGAAGGAGCCCCTTATGCCACGCCGAAATAGAAACGGCGAAGAAAGGGAACTTCCCGAACCGCTTCCGGAATGGCTCCAAGAAGAGCTTGACCGAGAACGGAGACAACAAGAAAGGGAACGATCAGATCGCAATAAAAAACGTGAACCAGAGCGATTTTGGATGGGGAAACCCTTACTTGTCCAGAAAGGGATAATATAATAGACACTCGCGGTCTCCCGATACTTATCGGGGGGCCGCTTTTCACCACAAAGTCAATTCTTCTTAGTTACACTGAATAAA
>DAOMRL010000011.1:15499-16693 GCA_035445865.1 Candidatus Levyibacteriota bacterium | reverse complement strand
CAAAAACAATCCAGACATGCCGGTAACGATGGTAACTCTGCCGGGAGAACATAAAGAAGAAGGTGTGCTCATTATTAAAAACGAAGAATACACAGTCAACTCACAAGATGAGGAACATATGTATTTTATTTACGACAAAAAAAGAGATGATTTATTTATAAAAGAATTAGTTGAAAAAATGACTGTTAGTGAGTTAGTCTATGAAAATTTTCAAAGAGTCTCAACTCTTGAGTTAGGAGCAACATTACAAGCTCTTGCAAAAGGCCTGCCTATTTTTGAGGTTACTATTGATGAGTCCCAAGATATCCAAGTTACCAAGACCGGGACAGTATAGCTCTTAGTTCTTAATGGATTATACGCTCCTCATTTTTGATAAAACAAGGAGCGCGGACTTGGCTGTGTAGCATGTCAGAATAGGAATTTCAGAAGGAGAGAAAATGCCCATCCTCCCCAGAGTAGTAATCCGATTACAATCCCCACTCGGGAGCCTTTTAATCGCTCAGGTTGATCAGACATGAGTCGCCTCTCTCAGGTAATAATGGTGAGGACTTCCCTCACGCAAGACATCGAGCTAATGACGATCAACACTCGTACGAACAGAAGGTAACTCCTCTGTGGTTGTGTCATGCAATTCCTCCTTATCCAGGATGATCGCAATGGCAATCAGCGCTGGGATATAAATGATCAAGAAGCCAATTACACCGACAGCTCTCACAAGAGTACCCTCTAATGGATGTACTGAAGTAACCGCGAGCATTCCACAGATCATCATGAATCCAAATAGTGCTCCTGAAAGAGCCCATCCAAATCCATGCCTTTCATGAATCCAATGATAGAATGTCCAAAAGGATACCGTTAATATCACGACCAAAAACAGAATCATTGATGCCTCCTCTTCTGTTGCAGACAACGAATAACATGCCATATTGCAGCTGGAGCTCCTAATACAAGGAGCACCAAAGACCAGGCTACTGTTACGCTCATATATGCCTCTCATCTCACAGCCAAATTTTAATGTACTATCAGTATCGGTACATTGTATTTGGCAATCATATACTGTACCGATCGATGTATCAGCGTATTATACAAGAAATTTATTAAATGCACTATGGGTTATTTACTGATCGTGTGTAGATTTAGGAGATCGTGAATCTTTCACAGAAATATTTGGTCTTTTCGATTTTCTTCTGCCAT
>DAOMRL010000011.1:7715-15477 GCA_035445865.1 Candidatus Levyibacteriota bacterium | reverse complement strand
CCAGTGCACGTCGCTTTTCTGCAGCTTGTGCATCTAGCAATTCCTGGCCTGTGCGAATTCTAAATGGATCCATTGCACCAAATTCTATAGGTAATGGAATATCAGGCATCTTTCCATATACTTTTTTTCGCAATATATCTCGAGCAGATTGCTCTATCATGGGTCTGTCATCCTGGGCATCACTATTAGTTTTAAACAAAGTTATTTCACTCACAGCATCTTGAGGTACATTCATGAGCTCATCAAATATTTGCTCTTCAGCAACAGAAATGTGTTCGTCTTGGAAATACCTGTTTTCTCTGTCAATCATATACACCGCAATGATACCATACTTGTACTGGATATATGTAGTAAAAATTCCTTGGCTATTTTGCTTTGTTGACCATTCTGTTGATTGAGTATTGAGATTCAAACCTCTACAGAACTTGCTTTTTTCTTGTACCATTCCCCATAATAAGTATATGGATAATTCCAAACCTCCCCAGTCTGAAGAAGAAAAGCTTATCGAAGCACCCGAAGAAGAACCATTACTCGAAGCTCCTGAGGAAGAGAAATTAATTCCCGCTCATACCTCACATACAAAAAGTAATCTTGTTAAAGTGTTACTTGGAATAATCGGTGTTCTTATATTGCTTGCAGTCGCATTTACAGCATATGTACTCGTTTCAGATACAAACAGTACAAATCCTGATTTACCGTTACCTGTCACTCCAACTGAACCTGTATCACAACCTCCTGTACTAGAAGACGAGACCCAAACTGCGTGTACCATGGATGCAAAACTCTGTCCTGATGGCTCCGCAGTTGGACGAGAAGGTCCTAATTGCGAATTTGCTGCCTGCCCTGGTGAGTAACCTCACCTCTTGACAAATGTTATAACATTGTTATAATAAAATACGCTATGATGCAAAAATTAATTACCGTTGGCAACTCAAAAGCACTCACTATTTCCAAAGATATTTTAAGACAGGTGGGGAATGTGGATATGGCAAAAATAACTTTTGATTCTTCGAAAAGACGTATGATTGTTGATTTTAATCAGCAAGAAGTAGTTGATACAGTTGTGGATCCTGAAGTTTACCGTGTAGCACAGAATATTCTGAAGCGATATAGTAAAGCCTTTGCAGAACTCGCAAAAAAATGAAGCAGGATTCATCCTGACTTATGGATAGGAAAGAAATCTCATCGATCAAATATTTAACAGTAAAGGATATTTTACTCCTCCACGAACTTGCAATTGATAATTTTGGTGGTTCTCATGGTCTTCGAGACTTTGCATTACTAGAATCAGCAGTATTACGTGCACAAACAACCTTTGAAGGACAAGATTTATATCCCACTATTTTTCTTAAAGGAGCTGCTCTTGTACATTCACTTCTCCTAAATCATATGTTTGTAGACGGAAATAAAAGAACAGCGATGTTTGCTATGATGGAATTTATAGAACTAAATGGATATATGATGACTGTAAATCAAGAAGACGTTGTAAAGACAGCACTTTGGATCGAAAATGACAAGCCAGAGATAGAGGAAATAGCTACCTGGCTTGAAAAGAATTCAAAGAAGATTTAATTATTAATTGACACCTTCCCATTTTCCTGATTAAGTGGAAATATGGAAGAAAAGACACACGGAACTGTTACCCAACCTGATCCACCTCAGTCGCCTACACCACCCGCAAGTCCACTTCCACAAATTATTTACCCTTCTCCTCGTCATTTGCCAAAGAAAATGTTAATTATTGCTGGGATTATAGTATTGCTTTTAATCTCCGGACTTGCTGGATTCGCATTCTTTAACCAAAAAGCTGTAAGCGATAAAGTTGTCCCACCAACCCCACCTACTACAACGCCCACAGCTACTGACCTAACCGCAAATTGGAAAACATATAGAAATGAAGAGTATGGATTTTCTTTCAGTTATCCAATGCGTTATCACAACATTAGAGAAGAAAATAACAAAATATATCTTGGAGAAGGAGGAATTCCAGAGATTGTGATTACAACAAATAGAAATGATTTCAATTCTGAATACACTCAAATCAGACCCTGCGCAGTTGTACCTTACCCTACAATGCCATCCGATGAAGGAGAATGCTTAACAGACGCTCCTGGTACAAATAACGGAATACTCATTACACAAATTGATAATGTGCCTGCAATACGATTTACAATACATCACATGTTCCCAGGACTAAAAACCACCATTGTTCAAACAACTCAATCTCCTGATATAGAAATTATAAAATATTATGCAGATACTGGTCCACATGATATTGACCATATTCTCCCTACTTTTAAATTTATTGAAAATATTAACCCGTTACAAAGACCTTGATTATATGGAAAAATACATTATTGCACCTAATACTACTCAAACTCCTCCTAGTGAGTCTATACCTTCAACTTCTCTACCGCAAAAGCCAAAATTAAATATTGTTAAGTTACTAATCCTTGTTGGAATAATTGTCCTTCTTTTAATTTCAGGTGTTGCTGGATTTGCATATTTTAAACAGCAAAGCGAAACTGATAAAGTTGTACCTCCTCTACCACCAACCGTCACACAAACACCAAACGATCCAACTGCAAACTGGAAAACATATAGAAATAATGAATATGAGTTTGCATTCATGTACCCAGGAGATTATGAAATCCAATCGGAAACACAATATGAGACTCTATGGAAATCAACAAGCAAGAATAATGGTGCCATAGAAGATCAAATGTCCATACAGTCAGAGTATGAACCTTACGAACAGATTAAGGTGGGTAGCACGGTACAGTTAGGAAATAGCTCTTTCCCAATTACTAGAGTTGATTCTCAAGGTTCAATCGTTACCTTAAAATATAAAGTAACAACTTATACTTTAGAGTGTGCTGTCACTAATTGCTTTATTTGGGTCGCTCGGTTTGGTATAAGAGACAAATATTTTGAACTTATTAGAATAACAGCGAATAAAAATTGGCGACAAATAGAAGAGCAAATTATCTCGACACTTGATTTTAATTATATTACACCAACTGCTACACCTATGCAGTTCATGCTTTCCCCACTCACGAATAATTTTGTGAACAAAAAATTTTCAGGGCTTTTGCCATACCCTTCAGAATTGACTTCACCTTCTGATACTTCAATACTTTGTAGTAAAAAGGATGAAGTAGTAAACACTTTACCCAATACCCTTAAGAACTTTCCACATTATATTTCGTCATTCATCTCACAAAAAAATCCTCATATGATACAAATTTGTGAGAAAGAGTCGATGTCTTTCATTTTATATGAGTACAAAGGAGGAGGAGGCGGAAGCAATAATACTGCACATCTGTCAATATCTCAAGACAAAACTAATTTCATTGATATCACTGACTTTGAAAGAGAAAGCGCGTATTTTGAATGTGTGTTTTTAGCTTATACAAACAACAATATCTACTTGGAATGTGGAGGCGGAGACGTGGGATTTTCCAAATCACTATATAAAGTAAACAGTGAGCAGAAAGTTAAGACAAGATTAGTACAATGCTATACCGAATGGAGTAAAGATGGGTCTAATCAGGTTTTTAACATTTGTAAAAATCAAGATAATGATGAAATTCTCCGTACAAAAAGCGGACTCAGTGATCTTTAATTCTTTCCCTCAAAATAACTTCTCACTATTTTCTCTGCGATAGGACCAGCTACACTTGATCCTTCTCCAGCAGTTTCAACGAGTACCGTAACTACAATTTCAGGGTTATAAAAAGGTGCCATAACAGTGATCCATGCATGAGGCTTGCGCTCTCCTCCGGACTCTGATGTCCCTGTTTTACAGCCTATGGCAACCTGAGTCATCATGCCACTGCCTGTTGCATTTACCTCAACAAAATCACGTCCGTCTAACTGTAACTTTTCATTGTGCACCTTAAAATCAAAAAACGGAAATGCAACACCGCCACCAGGAGCACAGCTTCTTCTCATTCCCTCTCTGATCGCATCCAAGTTTTCTTTTTTGACAAAGTTACTCTGCAACTCTTTTTTCTGTCCTTTTATTAAATGAGGCTGATATAATGTCCCTCCATTAGCAAACGGAAGGGTAAACATATTGACTTGTAGTGGCGTTGCCAGCAGATACCCCTGACCAATTCCCATATTATAATTGTCCCCCAGGTACCAACTTTCACCGATGACCTTTTTTTTCCAGGCTTCATCAGGTACTGTTCCACTTACTTCTCCTCCCAGATCAATGGTTGTTTTTGTCCCAAGTCCAAACTTTCGTGACCATTCAGAAAGACGTTTGATTCCTGTTGCTTCTGCTGCTTTATAAAAATAAATATCATTTGACCGCTCTACTGCTTTTACAATATCTACATCACCATCTGTCCTACCATATTGCAACCAGTACCAATTTCCAAAAGAAAATGCACCAACCCGTAAAATACCGGTATCTTTGACGATCGAATCCCGCTTCATCGCACCAGTCTCAAGTGCTGCTATACCACTCACTAATTTATATGTAGACCCTGGAGGATATGCACCGCCAATTGCCCGATTAAGCAGTGGCTGCATATTGCCATCAAGTAAAATATCTTCGACTTTTTGATAGTCACCGGTCGCAGTATATGTAGATGGATGAGTAAAGAGATTTGGATCAAATGACGGTTTGGAGTAAAGCGCCATAACTCCTCCATCTCGCGGATCAGACACAATTACTGCTCCTTTAGATGCTTCTTTCATTGCCTCTGCCACGGCCTCTTGTAGCTTGGCATCAAGCGTTGTATGAATGTTACGTCCTGAGATAGGTACATCTTTCCCTAAAAAGCGTACTTTTTCGCCTTTAGCATCTACTTCATAAAGCTCTCGTCCGTTACGACCATGTAAGATATTTTCATATTGCTCAAGTCCCATTTTTCCGACAAAATCCGTCCGTGCATAGTCTTGAAAATTTGATTGTGCAAGTTCATCCTGAGAAATCTGGCCTATATACCCGAGTACATGCGCAAATGCTCCTTTAAATAAATATTCACGCTGAATATCACTGACAATTTCTTCACCATTTGCAATCCGCGTCAGCGCTTCATCCCGAGGAATAAAAGTGACTTTTTTATCAGAATCAGATTCATCTCTCAGAGAAAAAGCCGGTGAATTACTAACAAGCGCTTCACCATTTCGATCAAAAATAATCCCACGAGGAGCCGGAATTATCGTTGTTCTCATTCTATTTTCATCTGATAGTCGTCTGTAATAATCACTTCGTAAAACTTGAAGATAAAAAAGTCTTACGACAAAAAATCCGGCAACCAAGACAAGACAGATGAGGGGAATAAGAGCTAATACTTCAGGAGTAAAAATACCTTTTGAATCACGACGGATTCGCAAGTTACCTGTCGAAACAGACTCAGAAAAAGCAGGACCGATTTTTGTTTTGCGTGTTCGCATAATTTAGGCAATAAATGGATTGTACGAAGAACTCGATTTTTTATGTGTTTTTTGATGTACTGTGTACGCTACCACAAAAAGTGCTGCAAAAACAAGAAAATGTAATACCAGATTGATCGGATATTGCGCTATATAACTATACACCAGTGTAGTTAAAAATCCTGCAACAAATAACAATATCATCTCACCTAATTTGATGCTTCTATTGTACAAAAAGAGGACAAAAAATACGGCAAATGAAAAAATTGCCGTTGTTCCTACCGGTATAACCCGCAGTGCATCAAGCATAATACTCACAACAAGTACAATAATCAACGTAGAAATTGTCTGATAACGCATAAAAAGTAAAAAAATTAAGATAAAAACAAATGGATAAGAGATGAGCGTTGACTCAATTAATAATAACAATAATAAAATACTGACAAAGATAATTCGTGCAACCATGTATTATTTCCAGATAAAAACTCTGGTAAGACGAGCGCTATCTACAAGACTTTTAACCTGTGCCCCTTGAAATGGTTCTGACTCAACTTTTCTGACTGACTCGATCACACCTAATACAAGATCAGGAGGAATTCCTCCTGTCTGTGCATCTACCGTTCCTCGAGTAACAACCGTATCACCTTTTTGCAACTCATCAGTAATTGCTACTCTATCAAATAATAAAAAATTACCCGCACCTTGTATGACTCCCAGTGCATCGCCTGAACTCACTTTTGCAACCGTTGAAAATAACGGATTTGTTGTGAGCAAGACTGAGGAATACCGATCACCAACAGCATGGATCACTCCGACTAAATTTTTACCGACTACTACTGCTTGGCCTTTTGAGATATCATCACGATTTCCTTTATCAATGATCAATACATCTGGACGTGCTATACCTCCTTGAAATCCAATTATTTGAGCAGGAAGCAATTCATCAGAGGGAATTGCTTCTTCTTCAAATTGTGATTTGAGTGCATCATTGTCTTTTTGTAAATGTTCAAATTCAACTAACTTTTCTCTTAACTTAATGTTTTCCTGACGGAGTTGCTCTGCTTGATTGGTATTGTTAGCTGTAGCAGAAAAAGAATATAGAGCAGCTTTTGGATTTTTGTAAACAGATTGTGCAAGTCCTTGGATAAACAGTGATGGAGATGAGTCTTTTGTAAGTAAAATTCCAACAGAAAGTAAAAAGAATACAGCCAATGCAATCAAAAGCTTTTTACGCATGAAATCATTGTACCACGAGTTAGGAAGTAGCGGGTAGGTTATCCTCCAAAAGACTCTCTAATTCATTGCAATGTAGATAGTAATTTGAAACAGAGATGAACGAGGTAGTCACCCTACTTTGGAATGAGGCTTATGAAGAAATCTTTGATAATATGAAAAATTCGAAAGGCTCTATTTTCTACTTCATCTGCGACAATTTTTTCAGTATCTGCCTTATTTTTTTGAATTGAGTCTGCAATCTCTTTTTTTGAATTTTCGACTGCTCCTTTTACTTCTTCTTTCACTTTTTCGACCGTTTCTTGCGTATTTTTACTTACATCAGTTGTGGTACTTCCGTTATTATTAATTTTTACCGTAGTTTTACCATCAGGAGATGTATAATCAACTCCTTGTCCTGTTGACTCAAAAACTTTTGTTTCTCCATTATTTGTTGTGGTAGTACTCGTTGAGTTATTGACTGAATTGTTTACTGTTACACTTGAGGTTGCCTCAGCAAAAACTGTTGATGAAAGCGCAAGTGTACCGACAACCCCTAGAAGTATTCCTTTTTTCATACTCTCATTGTATACATATCTATACAAAATTGGGTAAGAAAATGCCCTGCGGTCTCAGGCAGAAAAACCTCAGGGCAGGGCAATTCTCTATATAATCGTGAGATTATGGAGTAGCAACTCCATTTGATCCTCCGACTACAAAATTTTTAACAGCAGAACCAGCAGGTCCTGTTCCTACAACTGATCCTCCCATATTAAAGAGTGAGTAGTTTTTACCTGTATTCGCATTTGAATTAACTGCGTTTGTTACAGTTTGTACATTACTCTGACCTACGGAAGTTGTGTTGATTTTAACTACACCAACGTTTGTACTAGAAAGCATGTTTCCAACTACTTTAACGTTTGTAGGGGTAGTTGGGCAACCACATCCAACTACAGCGGTATTACCTCCACCGATTGTTGTGTTAGTAACTGTTGATGATGCAGGACCGGTAACGATCCCTGTAGAACCCATATTAAATGCTGATTTATTACCACCAGTATTTGCATTTGAGTTAACAATATTTGTTACAGTTTGCACATTACTCTGACTTACAACTGTTGTATTTGATTCAACTACAACAACGTTATTTTTAGTCAGC
>DAOMRL010000011.1:0-7692 GCA_035445865.1 Candidatus Levyibacteriota bacterium | reverse complement strand
CCAGAAACTTCTACGTCAGCAGCAAATGCAGCAGATGAAAACATAGCAGCGAGTGCTGTTCCTGTTGCAAGTCCTGTTGTTACTTTTTGTTTGATATTCATGTATTTCACCTCCCTTCCTTTTATAAGATATAAAAAGTGTCTAAGAAATCCTAAACACTTTTAACTACCCTATAACTCACACGTATTTTTGACTTCTGCCTCACACCTATCACGACCAACCGCACCGGTTGCAGAGTCTATTCCATCTCCCCCGATAAGCGTGTCATTTCCAACTTCACCAAACATCGTATCGTTACCGGCATCACCCTGTATGGTATCGTCACCTACGCCTCCCCAAATTTGATCATTTCCGTCATTTCCATACAAAACATCATTGCCTACATCTCCGTATACCCTGTCATCTCCTGCACCACCAACGGCTGTATCATTGCCCACTCCTGCCCGCACAGTATCGTTTCCATCACCTGCATCTATAACATCATTACCTACCCCTGCATCAATTGTGTCATTACCAGCTCCTGCGACAATACAGTCATTACCAACTCCACTATCAATCGTGTCATTTCCTTCAAGCGCGATGATTAAGTCATTTCCGACAGTACCACGCAGTGTGTCATTTTCTGCTGTCCCATATATTGTTTTGGAAAACTTTATTCCCTCACACGCAGCAGGGATATCTGCTGATATAATTCCAAATGTGAGATCAAATGTGAGTGTTTGATTTTGATACACATTACCTGCAGTTGTATCAAACGTCACAATAAAAGCATATTGTGCAGATGCTCCTTGAGAGATATTTGAAAGTGTTATACCGTTAATTGTTTGTGAATCAGCAAAAAATTCACTGAGTTTTTTAGGTCCGTACAGCGTTGTACCATTTTGTTTAATTTCAATAAGCAGTGCTTCATCAAGTATTCCTGAAGATGTCTTGACTCCTTTAACCCCTGCTGTACGGGTTAAAGAATCACCGTTATTGGCAGTGATGGTATGAGTCTGGCTAAATCCCGGAGCAATATTGTTAAAAGAAAAAATCGGTTGGCCATTTGGTACACCGATATTAAAAGTAAGTGCTCCAGCTGCATCAACCCGGTTGTTAAAGAGATTGATTAGATTTTCTTTAGCGTACATGACTATTCCAAATGAAATGGCAAAAAGTGCTATCAATTTTATTGCTTGAAATACTATTTTTTTCATATTTAGTTATTTTTTAAACCAGCTGATGGCGCTCCCAATTTCCATGTATTCAAATATTGTGCTGGAGTATTAATATCTAAATCAGGATTTCTTTGAAGTGTTTGTGTAGTTGTGGGATTAAGATTTGTAGTACCATATGTATTATCGTCCCCCCAGCTAATTGTCTCCACAATATTTCCTTTGTCGTCAGTAATAATGAGTCTATCTCCATTATTATTTAAGCCAGAACCAATTGGAGTTGATAACTGAATCTTTAAAACACCATCCGGAACTGTAACGGTACTACCACCACCTACTATTACTGCATGTTTTTCTGATTCAAAACCAGAAGGTGCAGTCAACGTATCAGAGTTAGATGATCCATCTTGTATTTTCCAACCATCAAGATTTATATTTCCTCCCGAATCGTTATAAATTTCAACCCACTCATCTCCATTTGATGAAACCTCTGTAATCAATACTCTTTGTATAACTGGAGGAGTTTCAGTCTCTTGCAGTTCAGAACTATCAAAACTCTCTGCTGTGGTAAATGTGTTACTGGCAGATATCACAGTGTCAGTAAAATACGCCCGAGTCATGACAAATGATCCCAATGAAAATAGGGCTACCAAAACAATACAAACAAAAAATGAAAATCTGACTATCATACTGCTGTCTTTTGCATACGTGCCAGTACTTTTTTCTCAACGTTTTTTTCGATCTCTTTTTTGATAGCCCACAACTCAAATCCGATAAATATTAATGTGGGTAAAATAATAGCTAACAAAAATCCTTTTGGAGTTTTGAGGAAATTAACTACATATCCCAAATATGGTATAGAAAAAAGAGATTTACCCATGATTTGTGATTGTGATACCGACTCTGAATCAGCTGTATTATTTGCATCCCCTTTTGTTGTGTATGTCATACCGTTATCACCTAACTCTTCGCTCACTATTCGGTGAGTAACAGTCATGCCACTTTGTGTATTAAAAGTGACAATATCCCCTACGTTATACGAATTTGAAGGTTGCACATATACAACTGATCCAGTCTGAACAGCCGGTTCCATAGACCCTGAAAGTACAACCATAGATCTGATACCCGCAATCAATGCAGATTTTGATGTAAGCAATGTAAATACTGCCAATGGTAAGATCATGAGCACTAACAATGTTAGTTTTATGTGTAATATTTTTTTTGTTACTTTTCCTGTTGTTCTTAAATGTTTTTTCATATGATTCTTATTAACTTATTTTGTTATTCCAGAAAATAATCTTACTGACTTTGCTCGAGATGGGATTTTTCATACCCACCTCGAGCAAAAATATTTAGGTATTATGGCGTAGGCCAAGTAGCACCTGTTGTAGTTTGTTTTGCCTCCACATGAATTGAGGATGTAAATGTCCTCGATTCAAAATCTTCATCTGCTGTACTATCAAGTACTACAGTGAGTCGTAATTGAGCTCTTTGACTTGGAGAAAGTTCAAATAGTTCATTATTGGTTCCATCAGGAGAATAATAGAAATGTCCTGTTATACCACCTGGTTGTTCAAGTCCCAGCATCACCCAGCTAGAACCATTCCATCTTTCAACTTTTGTAACTTTAACAGCATTTTCACTATCAAGCTCATTATCACCCCATGTCCCAAGAGCAAAACCTCTTAAATTTACAGGTAATGTTCCTGAGTTCAGAACATCAAAATTTACTTCTGTTGGCTCACCTGGAGCCCAATTAGAAACAAGTGTTTCAAATTGAAATGGAGTGTCCAAATTTTGATCTAAAATGTTTACTGTTAAGTTTCCAGTTGTAAACTTATTATTTCCACTCTCAACACTATCTGTGAAATACGCGAAAGTTGCACCGCCTGCAATAGCGAGTGCACCTGCGATTGACATCATTCCTGTTGCGATTCTTTTATTTAACATATATTTTTCACCTCCTATCTTTTTTATTACTGCCTAATTTCCTACAAAAAAACCGATCTCCAATTTCTTGGTTGATCGGTCATTTTTTCACACAAAAAAATACTATTATAGGGCAGTTCATAATTACAGAAATATAGTCTGTATACACAGAAGATACTTCTTCTCCAAATTGTTTTGCACTTCAATTTTGGGATTTATATCCTGGGAGCGGGCAGTTGTCCCAGAATAGTCCCTGCCAATTGACTCTCACTCAATATGTTATTAAAAGCATTATGGGGTATTATGTCCAAACAGTCAATTGATACAAAATAGCAATCTTTACAACATAACTATATCAACTTTATTCTGGGACTTTTTAAATTACCATTTCACAATTTTCACACATTAAATTGAAGTAAGGATAAACCACTTAGAGAATTTCTCTGGGATAGTTTGAGGGTATTGAAAAGCAACCACTTGAACGATATAATCCAAAAACTATGAGTAATGAACGCCCAAGACGAGTCATACATCGACTGTTAGGATCTGAGTTCCCGATTTTTAAGTCGTCTATGCAAAAGGGCAATAACATCATATGTTCTGATAAAAACTTTATTACTGATTCCAATAGTCTACGTGAGATTGGCCAAGCTGCATTTGCGCTCATACCAAATGAGCAACAACATACATTTGAACTATCTGCAGGCATCTGGGTACGTGAATCTACAAGTTATTGGGCAAAAAATTTAGTCCTTTTTGTGGCTCATCAAGATAATGGACTACGAGTTAGCCAAGCTACACAAATAAATGATTCACTTTTAACATTTGATAATTGGAAAGTTATAGATGACTACTCTATGGAAAGCCAAAAATTTGAAGGTGAGACACATAATGTATGGGACTCTTTACCAAATCGTCTCTCTAACTTTTCTGCACAGTTTGATCTTATAAAACCGCAAAAATAAATTGAGGCTCACTATTTACTTCCTGAGAGTTTTTTGTATACGTGGATAAAGGCAAGATAAATAACTGGAATTGCTACCAGTAGTCCAACTAAAATAGCTAATGTACCTACAAGTACCACACCCAGAGCCGCCAAAGCCATCAAGAATAGCTGCATACGATGACCTTTCGTGATTTCCCAGCTCTTTTTAAAAGCATCTATCACATGCATATCTTTATGAGTAAGGAGTACATACATCCACATGCTCAATGCTACTCCAACAATAATTCCTGGGACGATCAGTAAGACTAATCCAAGTAATACTCCTATCACGTATATATATGTCCCGAGAGCATAGAAAAATACTAACTTGTAGTCACGGGAAATAAGTTGATTGATCTCTATTTTCTTTCCCTCAACAAGCCTGAATAATACCTGAAGATACCCTACCCAAAAAAATGAGGTTATAAATGTAGATAAAAAGCTGATTATGAAATTTGTTTCTTGCGCGTCTACTCTAAAAATTGTATTAAGAATTTGGCTTACAACAAATGAGAGTCCATATACACCAAGCGTATATAACACAATCACCGGATTTTTAAGCACAGTATTCCACCCAAAAGAAAATGCTTCTTTAACTGAAAATGATTTATGTACCATATCTGTAGGATACTATCTATTGACGGCTACGTCAAGCAGGATTTATTGTACCTTAGGTTTTGCAAATACCAACATTCTTTTCCATGTAGTACCAGGTGGCCAACATGTTTGCAGTGTCAGTGTCTCACCTGTCCCAATATCTGACTTCAAATAGTCTAGATTTGTTGCATCAACTATTTTTGTCTCAGTTACTTCATAGTTAAAACGTTTGTTTTGGAAAAATACTATTACATCATCGCCTGGTTGTAATTCTTTCAACAGATAAAACACCGCATTGTACCTGCCCACATTCCAAAAACTATCTGCACTATGGGCAAATATATATGTATTGCCCCCATAACCAGGGAAAGCACTACCTTGCGCATGAGCAACACCTTCCAGTAACGTTTTTCCATACTCCTTTTCATTTGAAGGATCAACATTTTCAAATACCCGTTCACTTGCACCTATTTTTGGTATGAGAATTGAAAACTGAGTGTCTTTTGGTGATAATATTTGACTCTTTTGACCACTAATGCCTGAGTTAAGAAGTCCCTGACTTGAATCAGATACCTGTCTTTGCTGTGCATTGCGCCGCTGATCTAAAATACTCCCAAAGTTTGCATCATTTGATTCTGCTGCAACAACATATTCTACCCCTCTAAAATTTGAGATACGAAATATTACTTCAAAATACACAGCTGGTCCAAATGTTGCGAAAAATCCAAAAAGAGTTAATAAAATAAAAAAGTTTCCAAGTGTTCTCAATACTAAGAATCTTATTTTCTCAGGCCTTGACATAGATATATTGTACGGGGTTTTGAGACGAAGAACAAACTATTGTAACTAGTATTATGCTTTTACCCGACGGGCAATGAGCGTGAGTATTATTAATAACGCATATGAGGCTACTGACATAAGCGGAATCACATCAAGTCCCAATAATTCTATTTGTTTGGTTGCACAACTCACAGAGCTATTGTTTGTACAGGGCAGAACATCAGGATTTAACTGAAGTAAGTTGTGATAGATCCCAATTAAAAGTCCTACTACTGATATTGGCAAAACATATCGTACAATACTCCGGTCATTTTTCCACATCGCAACTCCAAAAATGATTGCTTGAGGATACATAAATGCACGCTGATACCAACATAAGTCACACGGTGGTAACATCATGACTTCAGATATAAAAAGGCTTCCTACTACCGCTGTTGAGGTGATCAAAAAACCAAATGAAAGATAATTTTTTGCCAAAAAAGAAAAAAGAGGATTAGTTGATGTTTGTTTTGCCATGAGGTTTTGAAATTTCTTACTTACTTAGTTCTGATTCTACTGCAGCTTTTAATAATTCATAGCTCCCTGATTGAACACGTTTGCCATTTGCAAAAAATGTCGGAGTACCCATAACACCCAGATTTATTCCTTCATTTTGCTGGGTATTTACTTTTTCAGCTAATGTTTTGTCATTAAGATCCTGACGAAACATGTCAGTATCAAGACCAAGACTTTGAGCATACTCAACAAACCTATTCTGAACTTCACTTGCTCCTAGCACTGACCACTCTGCTTGTTTTTCAAATAAGAGATCATGCATTTCCCAAAACATTTCCTGCTTACCTGCAGCTTCTGCAGCAACTCCTGCAGCAACAGCATTTTTATGAATTGAGCTTAACGGAAAATGTTTGTACACAAATTTGACATCTTCAGGATAGTCTTCAATAATTTGTTTTACTAGTTGAACATTTGCCTGACACGCAGGACATTGAAAATCTGCGTACTCAACTAGTGTCACTTGTGCTGACTCAGTTGCGCCTTTTACCCATCCAGTATCAGCAATTGTCACTGGAGTGTTTGCAAGCCTTTCTTGCTCAGCTTTACGCTGCTGACTGGAGTAAATGATAAAACCCAAAAGTCCAATGATAATAGTTGCGACAACTCCAAAGGTAATCCATTTCATCATATCTTCGTTACCTCGGGTTGGAGTAACATTAACTTGAGAACGCATCTGCTGTTCACGTTCCATACGCTGGAGAGCTTTTAATTCTTTTTTTGTAGGTTTTTTGGCCATAACGATATGATAATTTAATCCGGATTAGAAGTCAATTGGTTACCGAGGAAAAACTGCTAATACTTTACTCAATTTCTGCTCTGATATACGGTTGGATTGCTGCATCTGCATATCGATCATCCCAATATAATCCATCGATCTGTGCTTTTGTGTCTCGATTAAGTCTACTGAGTAAGAGGTTGTTTACTATAACGCCTGTATATGTCACTAATGACAAACTATAGTCATCCTCTCGATAACTTATCCCAGATAGATACTCAAAACTCGTATACTTTTCAGAGTACCCCATTTTATATCTAAATCCTATGCTCGAAACATCATTCCAACCTCCACGTATATTTATTTCCGGGATTACTATTGCTGGGTGAATTCCAGGAACACCATTTTTATCTATTGAGATATACGTTGAGTGCTCATCTGCACCAAATTTAAATCCCTCAGCTTCAGTATATACACATTCAGGATATGCCATGCGAATTATTTCTGATAATTTTTCTTCATATACTTCTCTATCTACACATGACAAAAAATCTTGAACACGTTCTCGTGATTTGTCTGAAACCGCAGGCTGGTATCGTAATCGATACTGAGAGTTTTGATTCTCTCCATAAGACTCAGAGTTGTTTTTGATCATTTCCAGAGCAACAAACGTATCTTTTACCCCATCTACAAATCGATTAGTTGGAAGTATAGTCTCAATATTTGAACCATGACTGCTAAAATTTTGTATTCTTGGTCGGGTTCCATCAAGAGAAATACCTCTTAGAAGAGTGTTTTCGTGATCATGTAATGGAGAAAACCTTCGTTCTTTCATCGTAGCAGCCATTTTACCTCGGTCAAGCTCAAAATTCAATCCTCCCAATAGAAAT
Source organism: Candidatus Levyibacteriota bacterium (assembly GCA_035445865.1). Classification (GTDB taxonomy): domain Bacteria; phylum Patescibacteriota; class Microgenomatia; order Levybacterales; family GWA1-39-11; genus JBDHUV01. Next base: position 87 of record DAOMRL010000011.1, on the reverse strand, counting down.
ATTTAGTATAATACCCTAATTAGTTCCTGTAGTTCAACGGATAGAACAGAGGTTTCCTAAACCTCCGATGAAGGTTCGATTCCTTCC
>DAOMRL010000010.1:4720-17317 GCA_035445865.1 Candidatus Levyibacteriota bacterium | reverse complement strand
ATGAAAGCGGAGGGCACAGGAGTCGAATCTGCAAGCCCTTAAGGGCACCAGTTTTCAAGACTGGCGCAATAACCATTCTGCCAACCCTCCGCTTCTATCGGGGCGCTAATACTCGGCCAAATCTCCAAAAGGTCATCATATTGTACGTGATCCGTGCGTAGGCGTCAACTAGATTCCTGCAATAAGATATAAAATTAATAAATGCAGTGGATAAAACAAATAGAAAAGATATTTCGCTTTTGGTCCTTCTCTCCCATTATAAAAGGCAATAACTATCACCACAAAAGCAGCAACAGGCTGGAATAAGGCAACTATATCATTTGACATACCTTGTTCGAGTATTGGGACCGTGTAAAAACTAATAAAGATAAGAAGCTGAGATAAAAACATTTTTAGTGGATTATGAAAGAAAAAATAAAACATCAAAATTGATAACACTCCAGCCGCACCATAATCTACAGCTAATATCTCTCCTATAATGGCACCTACCAACCCAATACCTATCCATACTAGCTTTTGATTAGTCCTTTGTATTAATTGAATTGCAAGAACTCCTAAAGTGAGTGTGAAAAAGATATTGAATCCTATCTCTGATGTAATTGAATGAAATGCCAGCCAATATGGAATCTGAGAAATTAAAGCAAAAACAAAAAGACGAAACGTATACGCATTAATATTTTTTGTGTGATACGCACCATTTGCTATCAACCAGCCGAATAATGGAAAAGAAAGACGACCAATGATTCTAAATATGAGAAGCTCTGGAAAGAAAAATATACCCACATGATCAACTACCATTAAGATAATTGCAATGAGTTTTATATGAAAGACAGACATGTATAGGTATTATACTGTCTTTGAGAAGTGATTGCGGAGGAGGCGAGATTTGAACTCGCGATATCTTGCGATATGGCGGTTTAGTAAACCGCTGCACTAGGCCACTATGCGACTCCTCCTAATTCATCAGATTATACATGATAAAAGATTTTTGTGATATGATTAATGAAACGAGAAGTCGCTAAGCCGTATGGATAGATTTAAATTTTTACCCGAAGAACAAAAGAAATTTCTTAATATGGTTTCTAGTAAAAGTAACCTTTCAACAAAGGCACTATCTAAATTAGTAAATGTACACCCAAGAACACTTTCCGACTGGAAAAAAGAAAAGTTAACGATATCTAGTAATGCTGCAAAAACTTTTTGTAAAGAATTTGAACTAATGTTACCTGAAGACGAAACTGTTTTAGTAAATAGATGGATCAAAGCCAGATCTAATGCAGCGAAAATCGGTGGATTTGCTCGTTTGAAAAAATATGGTTCCCTCGCTACTCAAGCTGGAAGAAGAAAAGGAGGAATAACTTCAATAGCTAATTTACGAAAAAATGGGATCATTCCAAATGTAAAGAATTATACTCTTCCTGTAAATTTCACTGAGGACTTAGCAGAATTTGTAGGAATTATGCTTGGCGATGGAGGAATAACTCCAAATCAATGCAGTATCACACTTAACTCTCTCGCAGATATTGAGTATGTAACTTTTATATCAAATCTTACTCAAAAACTATTTGGAGAAAAACCTAAAATGTATTACAAAAAAGACTGTAACGCAATAGTATTGTACTACAATGGGACTTCTCTAATATCATATTTAACACAAATAGGCTTAAAAATCGGGCATAAGGTAAGACAACAGGTGGATGTTCCTGATTGGGTGAATATTTATCCACTATATAGAAATGCTTGTTTAAGAGGATTGATGGACACTGATGGGGGAGTATTTTTACATAAATACACTGTGAATGGGAGAAAATATATTTATAGAAAGATCTCTTTTTCAAACAGATCACTCCCCTTGCTATCCTTTGTATTCAATACACTAATCGAAATAGGATTAACTCCAAAGCTAGTTGATAAGGTGGAAAATAAGAAAGTCTGGCTGTATAATAACGATGAAGTAAAACAGTATTTGCAAATAGTTGGAACCCACAATTCTCGACTGCTAAAATACGGAGGGTGACTCAGACGGTTACGAGAACGGTTTGCTAAACCGTGACCACTTTTTGGGGTCAATGGGTTCGACTCCCATACCCTCCGCTCTACGTTTTACTTTTTCTAATCTTAATAAAACTCCAATCTTGTGAGGATTTTGTTACTTTTTTATAGCTATTGACTAGCCTATATATGGTATCATGAATATATGGATACACCCAAAGAAATTCGTCAAGACCTACATATTCCGGTAGAAAATGTAGATCCTTATGCTGTTCAAGACGCTGCTCAATTTGAAAATCCTGATATAAGCGATCAACTCAAAGATGCGGGGGTACATGATCCAGAACATTTTGCTACTATCTCTGACCATTTAAATGAAGTTCACGGAAATACAGAAAATGAAATTACTGAAAATGGAGTATATCAAAAAACAGTACATCACCATAATGTAGATCCTCATAGTGTTGCTCAAATTGAAAACTCCACACAACCAGTTGATACCCCACCCGGGACAATAACCGACATATTGCATAGTAATCCTTCTGAAAAAGAGGTATTTATGCCTATTAGATACTTACTAAAAAGAGCATCAAGTGGGTTAAAGAGTTTTATCACAAAACCTTTTGGGAGCTCTTCAAGTTCTGAATTTAATGGTCACATCGGTGTTGATGAATTAACAAAACAAAATATAATTCCAGAACCAACGGCTACGAAACAACAAGAATCTGTTGAAAATATTCAGCCTGCTAATCAAGAAAACACTCAAGAAAGATCTCCTCAAAATATATCTCATATTGAGGAATTCCAAAAAAGAAAAAGGAAGGAAGTGCCTCATGCTGCCTGATGCAACTATAACATCTATCGTAGATACCCTAATAGCTATTCTTTTAGCTTTTATTATCGTATCTGCAATGATTGCAGGAAGTGCCGGACTCGCCTTTTTATACGGTCTGTGGAGGAAAAACAAGCTACGTCACGAAAAAGGGCTTGCTATGGCTCATTTAGAGATACGCTTACCACGAGACAATGAAATTAAAATTGACGCAGCTGAGCAAATGTTTGCAAGTTTTGCCAGTATTAAAACAGCCAAAGGACGTCTGAAATTTTTTAAAGTACCCGATTCTATTACGTTTGAGATCGTTGCAAGACCTCAAGATGTTAGATTTTATGTAAGTGTCCCTAAAAAGCTCTTAGATTTGGTTGAAAAACAAATTCATGGTTCATATCCTGATGCACAAATTGAAGAAGTTGAAGAATACAATATTTTTGAAAATCCCGATGGCAAAGTAGCATATACTATGCTCAAGCTTGACGAAGCTGACCACAAACCAATCAGAACTTTTAAAGATTTACCTGTTGACCCCTTATCAACATTTGCCAGTACACTTGGAAAAATGCAGGAAGGAGAGGCAGCTGCAATACAAATTATCATAACTCCCGCAGATTCATCATGGAAATCCGGAGGGCGTTCACATATCTCAGATACAAAAAAACAAGAGGCTGATCCGGAAACTGCAAAATACTCAGTTGATCAAAAAGAATTAGAAGCAGTTGATCAAAAAATGACAAAAGCAGCATTTGAAACATTTATTAGAATTGTTGCTGTTTCATCTACAGAAGAGTCTGCTGATGCACATTTGGGAAATATTGTGAGTGCATTTACTCAATTTTCAGGATATAACTCATTTACGAAAGACAAAATGCGCTGGACAAATGGATTTTTCATGGTTGATTTTATCTATCGATATTTACCTCTCTGGGGACACGGCTCTATACTCAATACCGAAGAACTAGCAACTCTCTTCCATTTTCCAAATAAAAGTGTTGACTCTCCAAGTATTCACTGGATGAAATCAAGACTTGCACCTGCTCCTGCTAATGTGCCAACAACAGGTATGTATGTGGGGAAAAGTATTTACCGAGGAATTAGTAAACCGATTTATCTCCAACGCTCTGACCGCAGAAGACACATGTATATTATCGGAAAAACAGGTGTTGGTAAATCTGAGTTTTTGAAAGATATGATTTTGCAAGATATCCGCAACGGGGAAGGTGTTTGCTTTATAGATCCTCATGATACTATAGACCAAATCTTGCCACTCATTCCACCTGAAAGAGCAGAGGATGTTATCCTTTTTGACCCGTCTGACACTACCCGTCCCATGGGCCTTAATATGATTGAAGCAAGTACCGAAGAACAAAAACATTTTATGGTCGCCTCAGTTTTAGGTCTTATGTACAAGCTCTTTGATCCTCATCAAACCGGTATTATCGGTCCACGATTTGAACACGCTGTTCGAAATGCAATGCTTACTGTCATGGCCGAAGAAGGTAATACTTTTATTGAAGTTGTTCGTATTTTGACTGACCCATCATTTGTCCAAGAATTACTTCCAAAAGTGAATGATCCTATGGTTAGACGATACTGGACAGATCAAATTGCGCAAACTTCAGATTTTCATAAATCAGAAACTCTGGACTATATCGTCTCTAAATTCGGCCGATTTGTCACCAACAAAATGATGCGTAACATGATTGGACAAAGTGTGAGTGCTTTTAATTTCCGCCAAGTTATGGACGAGAAAAAAATACTCTTTGTGTCTCTTGCAAAAGGAAAAATTGGTGAAGAAAATTCTAACTTCCTAGGACTCGTCTTAGTTCCTAAGTTATTGTCTGCAGCTATGAGTAGGCAAGACATGCATCAAGATGAGCGAAAAGATTTTTATTTGTATGTCGATGAGTTCCAAAATTTTGCAACCCCTGACTTTGCAACTATTTTGTCTGAAGCCCGAAAATATCGTTTAAATCTAACTGTTGCTAACCAATTTATTGGCCAGATGGATGAGGATATTAAAAATGCTATTTTTGGAAATGTCGGTACTATTGTCTCATTTCGTGTTGGTGTCACTGATGCAAATTACCTCCAACACGAGTTCCAGCCAAATATAACTGAGGGTGATCTTATCAATGTTGAGAGATATCATGCCTATGTCAAAACTCAAATAAATGAAGAACCTGTTCCCCCTTTTTCACTTGATTTAACGAGAGATGTAGAAGCAGAGAAAAAACAGGAAAACCCTCGTGTTGCAGAACTGGTTAAAGAACTCTCTCGACTCAAATATGGCAGACCTGTAGAGTTAGTTGAAGCAGAGATTGCAAAACGATCTCGACTTTTTGAAGTACTGGGTGATGGACCAGAAGTTGCCCCTCCAAAGTCTCCTGAAGGAAAACTCAAAGGAAATGTATAAAAACATCTAAAAGCTAAGAATGTAAAATCTCACCTCTAACACTTGACAGATCTGTTAAATATTCGTACTATAAAAACGTATCCAATTAGATTATTCTTCTTGGTACGATATGGCAAGAATCTTAGATAGACAAAAGGCACTGCAACTGAGAAGCCAAGGTAAAACTTATACGGAAATACGGCGTGAATTAGGAATTCCTAAAAGTACGCTCTCTGAATGGTTATCAACTCTTACGCTCGATCCTAAACAGCTCAAAATACTCCAAAAGAAGAAAGCAAAAAGCAGAGAAATCGCTATAGAGAAAACAAGAGTTGTAAAACAAAACAAAAGGAATGATCGCCTAACCGCAGTTTACAATGAGGAAAGGGCTTTATTAATTCCGCTCACACAACGAGAGCTACTCATTGCTGGTCTATTTCTTTATTGGGGAGAAGGAGGAAAGCATTTACAAGGATCCATTTCTTTGAATAATACTGATCCTGCTGTTATAAAGTTTTACCTCTATTGGATTACTCAAGTGTTGCATTTCCCAAAAAGCACTGTAAAGGTAGCTCTACATTTATATAGTGATATGGATGAAGTTAAAGAAAAAAAATATTGGAGCTATGAGTTAAGGATTCCTTTACAACAATTTACAAAACCATATATAAAAAAGAGCAAGAGAAGTGAAATAGACCAAAAAGGATTTGGTCATGGCACATGCGGATTAAGAGTAAATAATGTGCGAATGAAAGAAAAAATAATAATGGGAATTAAAGCTCTTTCAGATCACTATAACTCCAAAATATAGATAAGGCTATGCTATAATTGCCTCACGGACCCGTAGTTTAACGGTAAAACGGGACTCTTATAAAGTCTTGTCGCAAGTTCAACTCTTGCCGGGTCCACATTCTTACGCATTCTTCATGTCTACCTACTAATATATAACCCTATGACAAAATCTGAAACATTACAAAAAGTATCATATAATCCGTATGACAAACTTTCCAAAACTTCTATTGTATTGAGAATACTTATAGAATCTATCCCTTTTGGGTTGGGTCCTTATGGAATTGGAGATTTAATCAGTCTTTATGAAGCAGTAAAAGGTCAGATGGTTTTTGGTCCAAAGATTGATACCCTTGACCGAATAATATCTTTTATTGCAGCACTTCTGCCTATTGTGCCGGCAACACCGTTTCGATTGTTCGCTGCAAAAATGCGTGGTAAGTTGACCTAAATATAGGCTGACTTATAAAATTTGAGTTGCAAGCCAGATCAAAAGAAGTATTCCTACAGGAACACCAAGTACCCACGCTAAAATATACGGCATAGACTTTCACCTTCTTTCATAGATGTCTATATTATAAAAAAACTATAAAGATATCTTGAAATCGGCGTAAGAAATGTAAAAGGAATGAGTCTGCTATAATAAAAGAAGCCTATGAAAAAACTCCTTGTTTTTGGTGTTGTCTTGGTTATCTGCTTTACTACTTTTTCTGTTACTGCAACCCCTGCATATTCTGATGAATTAGATGAGTTAAATAAACAGATTAACGAACTACAAGCAGCTCTAGAAGCCTCAAAAAAAGCTACCACTCCGCTTGAATCACAGGCAACCAGTATGAAAAAACAACTTGACGGAATAGAGTATCAAATAGGACAAATTGAAAAAGATATTGTGGTAAAAAAAGACTTTATTACCAAAGGATACGCAGATCTTGAAGACCAAAAAAACGTCTTTAACCAAACAGTTCGAGAGTATTATATGAAACACTCACTTTTTTCTCCATTACTTATGTTTCTTTCCAGTACCGATGCTGCTTCTGTAACACGTTTGCTTGCCTATCAACAAAAAGATGCGAATCAAGATAAAAGTATTATTACCAATACTGCGCTCAAAATTACAGAACTGGAAACAACAAAAGAAAAACTTGAAAAAGAAGAAAAACAGCTTTCCGTACTCAAAGCAAAACTCGCAAAAGACAGAGCAGAGATCGAAAAAGTTGTCGCAGGGGCAAAAAGTTACCAGGCTTCTCTATCTGGTCAAATCGCAGATTTGAGTGCAAAACAACAAGAAATTATCAATGCAAAAAGTGGAAGTTATACATTTAGTTTGGGAAATGGTGAGCTTGCAGACGAATATTTATCTTCTCTAAAGGGATTTCGTGAATCTGCTCCAAGCGGATCGTTTGGAATCTTTTCATTTGGCGGATATACTCACCGAAAAGGTATGAGTCAATATGGAGCCCGTGGCAGAGCACAGGCAGGACAGGATTTTAAAACAATTCTAAAAGCATATTACGGGAAAGAGCCAGTAAATAAAGATACTGGAGGAACAATAAAAGTAGCTGGTCATGGAGAGATGGATTTTGAGACAACATATCTATGGGGAATTGCCGAGATGCCATCAAGCTGGCACCCAGAAGCACTCAAGGCACAAGCTGTTGCTGCTCGAACCTATGCATATCGATACAAAGCAGAAGGCAAAGAGATTTGTACAACAGAAGCATGTCAGGTATTTAATAAAGGGAAATCAGATAACGCACCTGATTCTTGGAAACAAGCAGTAGAATCAACAAAAGGACAAGTATTAGAAGACGTCGTTACCTACTATGCCTCTACCCATGGAGGATTTGCTTCTCCTATTGGCTGGGATACAACAGACGGACAAGGTGGTGCCAACTTTATTGACCGAGCCTGGGACAAAGCAGGAGGGTCACCCTGGTTGTATAAAGCATGGTGGAGACAACACTACAGTAACTCAGGCGCCACATGTGGACGAGCAAATCCGTGGTTTAACAATGAAGAAATGGCAGATATTGTAAACGCCATCATCGTTCCGCGAGACGACAGAATTACACCGGTCACAACTGATTGCTGGGGAGGCAATCCATATAGCATGGCAGAACTTCGAGATAAAGGGGGTGTTACTTCAGTATCAAATGTTACTGTATTACAAGGAAATGGCTCATCAAATGAAGTAGTTTTTCAAACTAATAAAGGAGAGGTCCGTGTCAGTGCCTCTGAATTTAAAGAAAAATTTAATCTCAGAGCTCCTGGATATGTTAGAATTCCACAAACAGGCTTTTCATTTTTTAATATAGAAAAAAAATAACTATGGATAATGATAAAAAATTGTCTGGAGAATTTATACTTGAGAAAAAAGAGTCTTCTGATTCACAAGCACCTGCAGTAAATGAAAATGTATCTGAATCTACACATCACCATCCTGTTTTTCCTGATATCAACAAACGCCGACTCCATTTTCTTTCCTCGCTATGTGTAGACCCTGATAATTTATCAATTATTAATCAAGATCACGATGAAACCGTACATTTACTCGTAAGATGTCATCTTATTACAAATATTTTTTGGGTACTTGCCGTAATACTCTTGCTATTTCTCCCATTAATCGTACCTTTCTTGTTACCAGAATTTACTTTTATTCAATTCTCAGCAACAACAATTATTTCAACATTATTGTTATTTTATCTCTCCCTTTTTGGATATACTTTATTAAAATTTGCTGAGTGGTATTTTCATGTAGGACTTGTTTCAAACAAACGAATAGTTGATGTAGACCTGGCCAATATATTATCTAAAAATATTGCAGAAACAGATGTAAAACAAGTAGAAGATGTTTCCTATGTACAAAAAGGTATTATACAATCAGTTTTTAATTTTGGTGATGTACATATCCAAACTGAAGCGGTGCTTGCCAATTTTGAATTTAACCGTGTACCTCATCCTTCCCAAATAGCAGAAATTGTGAGTGACCTTTCATTACATTTTAAAAAAGGAGATTCTCATGGAAAACATTGACTTTATTAACCAGATACTTGCTCAGCAAGATATTTTCTACAAAATTGTTTTAATTATATTTATGCTGTTATATAGCTTATTTGCTTTGATGTTATACATACAGATTAATTCACTTATCAAAGTTGTAAATCAGATTGCATTCTCGCCTATTTTTCGCTTTATTGCACTCATGAATATAGTAGCTTCAATACTCATTATTGGCTATACTATTCTTACTATTTCATTATGAACCCACAATTCCTTATTGCAAAACTCGCCGCAAACGCATCTGACACAGCGTGGTCTCAAGCGTACTCTACACTTAACTTTTATGTTGCACTAAGTGTAACAACAGATACTCCTCCTGAAAACCCGCTTGCCCAAACTGGTAAAGATACCCTTGAGCGACTCCAAAGAGAATATTTTTCTCTTGATGAAAAAACACTTGATAGTATCAAAGATGCCGTTAAAACAACCGTTGAGTCAATTGATTCCAGTATCACATACTCACTCGTACTTGTTACCAATAACGCAGATACGCTGTATATTGTAACGGCAGGATCTGGTAGTGTTACGATAAAACGAGGAGAAAAACTGGGAGTTATTGCACAAGGGAAAAAAGATACGGTGCTGTCATTTTCAGGACCTCTACAAAATAATGACCTTATTGTTGTACAAACAGCTGATTTTGCTTCTAAGATAACCGCAACCGTTCTGGGTTCCTTACTTGATACACTCAGTGTCACTGAAATATCAGAAAATATTGCACCCCATCTTCACAACAACGCTTCAGGTGCTGAAGCAGCAATTGTTTTACTCTACACTGACCCTCAAGGAGAAACACCATCAATCGCAGCTGAGACTGAAGAAGATAGTGATGATGAACTCACTACATCAGAAACAGATCCTGACCAAGAAGAAAAAACAACTGAATCACCCCATTTGTCAGCACCATTATTTGAAGACAAAGAAAAACAGTCTTCTGACAAATTTTCACTTTCTTTTTTTGGAAGTCTGATCAGTACTATAAAAGAAAAACGAAAACGACTCCTTGGATTTGCAATCATTATTCTTGTTGTAGGACTTGTCGGAAGTATTATTGTAAGCACCAGACAACAAGAATCTGCACAAAATGGAGAGCTTATCTCCCAAGCTGTTACGACAGCTCAGTCTGAATATGAAGAAGGTGAAGCGCTAGAACCACTAAATCGTCCGCTTGCGCTTGAAAAATTCACAAAAGCCCAAAAAATTTTAAGTGATACAAAAAATAAATATCCTAATGACAAAAGTCTTGATTCTGTAAATTCACTGCTCACCAAAGTAGAGCAGAAGCTCTCAGAATTCTCAGCAGGTAAAAAAGTAGAAAATGGTAAAAAATTAGCAGCTTCATCTGATTTAAAATTAGATGAGATACAGACAGTTTCTATAAAAGGTGGCACCTTATTTGTGACAGATAAAACAAACACGCTGGTTACCCTTTCTGCTGATGGAGAACTTGATGATACTCATGAAATTGAAGCTTCATCAATATTTGGCGTGAGCGCAAATAGTGAGTTTGCTTTTGTTCTCACTGACAGTGGCGTTACCAGAGTCAATCTAAATTCTGGTGCTGACAATCAACTCTTTGAGCTTGAAGAAGCAAGACAAGCAATTGATGTTTTTGGTAGTAATGTATATCTCCTAGATTCAGGGAAGAAAATGGTAGAAAAATATGCTCCAAGTAGTTATAGTGCTTCTAACTATTTCACTGTTGCACCTGCTACTACTCCTATTGCAATGACTATTGATGGCTCTGTTTTTGTACTCTATGACAATGGAAAAGTCGGTAAGTTTACTCGAGGTGCTGACGACGGGTTTAATCTCACTGGAATACAAGGAATCATTGGTAAAAAATCAATGATCTATACAGAAGAAGACTTTTCTAGTCTATATATTGTAGATACAGGTAACCAACGATTATTGGTTGTGGCAAAAAATGGTGAAGTCAAACAAGAATTTTCGTGGGATATCTTTAAAAATGCAACGGATTTTGCAGTTGATGAAAAAAACAAAACTGTATATGTTGCTACCTCTAAAGATCTCTACAGTTTCAGTTTTTAGTATTTGGTGGAGATGGTGGGTTTTGCTCCCACGTCCAAAGAATGATCTATAAAAACATCTACAAGCGTAGTTGATTCTTAATTTTACTGTACCTGGTCCAATCAACAGGAAAGTACAGCTAAGGTTTATCAAAAACAATAAAAAAGAAAACCATCCTTTTTTATCTTTTTCTCAGCTGTTTTGGCCCATGTCGTTCACTGAGAAAAACAGACATGAACAGGTGTTTTAAACTAGCTTAAGCAACGAGCCCAGCATAAGCTGGAGCTGGTACGAAAGCGTCAGCGATTACTCGCTGTGTGCGCTTAAAGACCTTACTAACAGAATCGTTAGCATTTGGGTTTTGAATCTGTTTTACGGCTATGATTCAAAGCCGGCTTGCAGTTTTTAACGAACAATTCTTGTCGAAACAATTCATCCCCATATTCGTCATAAAAGAACAAACTTTTATGAGGAGTGTCCTATATTATAGCAGATTAGGACCATTTTTTCAATTCTCGCTCGACATCACGATCTATGGCTTTTTTTCGTAACTCTTTTCTTTTTTCGTGTTGAGCTTTTCCTTTAACCAGTGCAATTTCCAGCTTTATCTGATTATTTTTAAGATACAACATAGTCGGAACTAAGGTATAGTTTCCTTGATCTAATTTAGATTTTAATGTTGTGATTTCTTTCCCATGAAGTAGCAATTTACGCGTACGTGTTTCTTGGTAATTTTCTGTACGAGAAAATTTATACGGAAAAACCTTTGCATTAATTAAATATGCTTCTCCATTTACAATGCGGACATGTGAACCGTCTAAATTAGCATGATTTCCCCGTATTGCTTTTACTTCTGATCCTATCAGAACAATACCTGCTTCAAGCTTTTCAATAATAGTATATTCACGATTTAACTGCTTATTTATAATTTTCATGTGTTCATTATACCTTATACCTTTTATGCCTTGCGAGTTTCCTTCCGTGCAAAAACAACCCCCCATACTTCTTTTGCTCCATGACATTTGAGAACTTTTGATATTTCACGCAGAGTAGAGCAGGTATTTACTACATCATCAACTACCACTACCGTTTTTCCTGTAATCTCTTTTTTCATTGATTCATTCAGCTCAAAGGCATTGTATACATTAGTAGAGTGCTCAGATTTAGCTAGCATATATTGTGGTTTTGTATCACGAATTTGAATAATTACATTATGCATCATTTTTTGCTTAAAATATTGTGCGACATAAGAGCAGAGGAGTGATGCATGATTGTACCCTCTTTTTTGCAGTCTCCCCCGGTAGAGTGGTACAGATATAAAAATAGGAGATTTTTTCAAAATTGCATAAAACAATTCATTGTGTTCAAGACTCTCACACATAAGTTGTCCAATCTCATCTCTGAGGTCTGAGACATACGGTGCATGTTTATACTGATGTATAAGTCGCTTTATCACTCGAGACGATACAACTGCTGAAACAAGCCCGTCAATACT
>DAOMRL010000010.1:0-4710 GCA_035445865.1 Candidatus Levyibacteriota bacterium | reverse complement strand
GCCGTACGACATCGAGGATGGGTTGATCCGTCAATACTGTATTTATTACACACTGGGCATATCGGGGTAGGAGTAAATCGAATGTAAGAAAAACATCTGTCACAAATGTAATTCCCTAATTTTTTACACTGCACACAATACTTAGGGAAGAGAAAGGAGAGAAAAGTTTTCCACATAGTATACTTAGTGTATACACAGTTTCGTATTTTTTTCAATATATCCGTATTTTAGCCTCAAATGATATAGTTTGATGCAGATGTATCAGTTTGATATAGTTAGTGCTGTGAAAACTCTTATCCACATGTTTCACAATGCTCTAGGATATTATATTATTACTCCACTCCCCGATCTATATATGAAAAAATAGAAAACAAAAATTAAAAAACATTTTGTTTTAGTTTGTAGTTTTATATTTTCTTTTGGAGACCAATTACACATCGGACATGCTGTTAAAATTTCCTCTTGAATGAGAACTGTCTGGGCCTCATCGGGCTCCCAGCCACACCCTCGGCACTTGATTGTATAACATTCTCTGCAGTCATTATTGTCCATACTAGCAGGTAACATCTCTCCCACATCCCCCAATCTGCCCTTCTCCACAGATTCTAATCAGCTTTCCATAAGGCCGCTTGTTAATCTTTTTACAATCTCCATAAGGACATGGAAATTCTAATCCTCCGTGTCTATCTTTTATTTCTGAGGAAATACTTCCCGCAAATCCAGCAACACCATATGGTCCTAAGGCAGAAGACTCCAACATTACACCTCCAGAAAATCCACATCCAGTATCCACTTGCCGTACTTCTTGTTCTCCTAAATAGTACATTTGATCTATTGTCATATCTGATGAGGATTGGACATATGCTAGTTTATTTACTTTTAATGCATCAATGATCTCATCTGCTTTATTGAAAAATGCGTTAAACAACCTTGCATGAGTATCAAAGTCTTCCGGATCGTTGAGTAGAGAGTTCATATAGCTCACAATCAAAAAAGCACACATTTCCCGTACTACTGCAAAATCTTCTTCATCTATCACATCATGATCTGTATGAATATATGCATGAATTTCATCAAGTGTTCTTGGAAAATCACCTGATGAGACAATAATCGGATTTGCTAATAAGTATTCCGGAGATAAATCATCTGGAATAATAATGTCTGGATTGAGTTCTATTAGTCTTTGTATTGTTTCCTGAGCATTATGAGCATTACTAAACCGTACTACCTCAATTTTTCCATCTGCTCTTTTCTGAAACCCGTCATAAAAATTATGTTTATAAATTGAGCCTTTCCCTCCTGGCTGTGAAACAGAAATTGCCGTAGTTCCAGGTTCTGCATGTTTCATGTATTCCTGAATTTTTTCAAAACCAACTACTTCTGCTCTTTCTCGAGCAAAATCTGTGGGATTGCCATTGATTTCTCGATATGCTCTGCCTCGCTCAAGGACATCTAAAAACGGCTCATCACTATGCTCTCCATACAACACTCCATCAATTGATCTGTATGAATATCTGCTCAGTCCTCTATTAAACCGCTCTCCTAATGCTGTTACTAATTGCATCTCAGTAAACGATTTAAAGTTCTCTACCCTACTTTCAAAATCTTCTTGACCTCTTGTTTGTAAAAGCTTACATGCTTGTTCTCTATCAAAATCTAACTCATACTGTACTACTTTTCGTCCAGATGGGATTTCTCTCCTCTGCTCCATTTGTTCAGACAAATTAATAATGCCACTTTGCTCTAGTTCCTCAGATGTTGGTAGTGGACGAATATATGACTGATATGCTTCTTGTGATATTGGTACTCTTTCCATAAAAAAACTCCTCTACTTTTCGAGGAGTTATACATACTCTTTGCTCGAAAAGATTTTAGGGTTCCGACTTTTCTGAACTTCAGAAATCACGGTTGCGGCACAGTTCTTGATTTTCACAAGATTCACCTTTCGTTACTTAAATGGTTTCCATATTATTTCTTTTTGTTTTTCTTTAAAAGTTGCAAACCTACCCATGGTAAAAAATAAATCTGAGAGCCTGTTTACATATTTAATAAGTGTTTGGTCAACTTCTTCCTTGCGTGCAAGCGTTACTACTCGACGTTCTGCTCTTCTTGCCAACGTACGAGCGTATTGGAGTTGTGCCCCACTTTTACTTCCTCCCGGTAAAATAAAGTTACTCAGTTCAGGCATTTTTTTTGTCATCGTATCAATATCGTGTTCAAATTGAGTGATATGATCAGCTAACTGATCGAGTACCAGCTCACTTTGTGAAAGCACTGATCCGACATACAGTAGATCGTTTTGGACAGTGAGTAAAATATGCTTGAGCTGTTTTCTCCATCCAGTTTTTGCTTCACCTAACTCTGCAACGATTACTCCGATATATGAATCTAATTCGTCTATTGTGCCATATGTTTCAACACGCAGTGAATCTTTCCATACTCTGCTCCCACTCCGTAATGAAGTTTTCCCTCTATCTCCAGTTTTTGTATAAATTGGCATATTTCAAACGTATAATAGTAATAAACTCATTTAGTTTTATTATTTAGAGTAGGAATGACAGATTTCCTGGCTCGGGATGATGAATAATAAATAGTTTTCTGACTTTAATCCTTTGAAAATCTCAGGATAACAGTTGCGGCACAGCCATGGACTTCCACCATGATTACCTATTTATTATTTTGTTTTTAAATATCACTAATAACTATCTGCTCTAAGCCATTTGCTCATTAGCACTCAGCATATCCACAGGCATAACATTTCTTACAGCCTTCTTCGCGCGCAAGCGATGCTCCACCACATTCAGGACACAGATCAAATAATTGCCTACTGGATTCTTCTGCCGGAATTGTCAACTGTTGTAAAACAGTAGCTGAAGGAGCAACATCTGCTGCTACCGGTGCATGTCCATTGAGAGCACGACCATGTCCGTTAGCAGAGCCATTACCGTTTACCGTTTCTTCTTTTGTTACGTTACTTTCAGTACTTTTAGGTTTTGCATCAACAACTCGACCATTTACTTTAAATTCAAAGTGTTCAGCCAGTACTTTTGCAAGTGCATCAGGCACAGATCGGACTCTGTTTACACCAAAACCTACTGTTCGTGCACCACCAATACCTGACATCTGATCGATAACTTTTCTAATTCGCTCTCTATGGGCAACAGGACTTTGCATACGCAGCACCATCGAGATAATTCTTCCAAGGGCTTCAGACATTGCCATAACATCAGATCCAGATTTGCCTGAATTAATAAATACTTCAAAAGGAGTTCCTTCTTTATCACTATTTATTGTGATAAATGAGTGTCCAAATGGTGTCTCTGTTTCATAGGTAGCTCCAAATGTTACAACCGGACGTTTTTGCACTTTCATAACTGGAGTTGTATCATTTTTCTCTTCTTTTTTAGCATCAACTCTTTCTAACACTCCTTGGCGAGATCCATCGCGCATATATGTAATACCTTTGAGTCCCTGATCATATGCCATCATGTAGAGTCTTTTAACATCTTCTACTGTGTGTGCATTAGGAGCATTAACCGTTTTTGAGATTGATGAATCAATGTATTCTTGTGCAACAGCCTGTACTTTTACGTGCTCTTCAGGTGTTAGATCATTTGCAGAAACAAAATAGTTTGGTCGCTGACTTTCCGGATTGAGCTTGAGCCATTCCTCATATAATGGATGATACATCATATCTTCGCCACCTCTCCATTTTCTCTTAAATGCAAATTCATATACCGGTTCTACTCCTGAACTTACTCCTGATACAAGAGATGTTGTGCCGGTCGGTGCAATTGTTAAGAGCACTGCGTTGCGAATTCCTTGTTTTTCAATTTTTTTCTGCAACTCCAATGGAAGTGCTTTAATGTGATATCCTTGCAAGTATTTTTCTTTATCAAATTGAGGGAAAGATCCTTTTTCTTTTGCAAAGCCACTTGAAGCATCATACGCACTATCTCGAAGTGTCTCAAAAATCTTTCCAATAATAGGAAGCGATTCATCTGAGCCATACGCCAACTGCATTTTAATCAATGCATCTCCAAGTCCCATAATTCCAAGGCCTGTACGACGAATATCTTTTGCACTTTTTTCGTTTTCTTTGAAAAAATAATATGTCTGATCAATAACATTATCCAAAAGCCTCATTGCAACTTTAACATCACGACCAAATTCTTCAAAATCAAATGTTCCTGCTTTTCCTGGTTCGTACCCTTTTACATATGCAGACAAGTTCATTGCTCCCAAATTACATACTGCCCATCCGCCAAGTGGTTGTTCTCCACAGGGATTGGTTGCAATCAGTCTTTCAAAATACCACGTATTTGACCGTTTGTTAGATCGATCCATAAAATGAAGTCCTGGCTCAGCACTTCTCCAGGCAGCTTCGCAGATCAGATTCCACTGATCTCGAGCTTTTACTGTTTTATGTACATTTACTTTCCCTCCTAATTTTCTCCATTCTTCTATATCACCATTCCATTTTTCGTCATACATTGGATCATCAAGATCTGGGTATACAAGTTGCCAATCAGCATCTGCTTTTACTGCTTCCATAAATGCATCTGAGATACACACAGAGAGATTTGCACCGTTAATTTTCGTAAGGTCTTGCTTGACGGTAATAAATTCTTCTACATCAGGATGCCAGTCCCACAACATAAGCATTGTTGAGCCACGACGACTTCCGCCTTGCTGTACAATGTCATGAGT
>DAOMRL010000009.1:0-17565 GCA_035445865.1 Candidatus Levyibacteriota bacterium | reverse complement strand
TCTGATTGTGAATTTTTTTTCTCAGTGAGGTCTTTGTCTTTATTTTTCCAGTCAGTTTCTTTTGCTGTTTTTTCAACTCTTTTCAATTCTAACTGTCCTCCCGTAGGGTTTGCCGGATCTTCAATTGTATCTCGTTCTGCTTTGAGTGTTCTGAGCTTTGTTTCACGGATGTCTTTTTTTGCTTTTGCTTTTGCAACTGCTTCTTGTAGTTCAGCAAGTTTTTTACGGGCTTCAGTTTTTCTTACTTCAGCTGCATTGATTTGTGTGGAGAGTGCCTCATTAGATTTCTTTATTGCTTGAACCTGTTGAGCCGTTGCTCCAGGTGGAATAGGTGCATTTATTGCTGTGGCAAAAGTAGTTATATGCCTATCATTGTCATTAATAATATCTTCCCAATATGATTTTGATAGTGTAAAAGTTTCTTCTGCAGCTTGATATTCTTCATCTGCACTTTCAAATTCTGTTTGTAAGGTCTCTATTTGAGAGTTTAATGTTTGTAATTTTTTATCAAGTGCGTTATATTCTTCTTCAGCTTTTTCGTGCTCGCCTTTAGCTGTTTTTACAATCTCCTCATCATTTTTTAGATCTTCAGGCGTTGGAGGTTTTTTTATAGTATCGATGTGGTGATCAATATTGTTTACATCAATGTTTGGTAAATTGAGAGTTTCTCTTACAAATGATTCTGTGAATTCAGGTAAAGCTTGTTGTTGTGCTTCAAGCCATATAGCAGCAGCGGCTACTGGATCTTCCTTCTGCAAGGTCGAGTAATCTGTTCCATTATATTTTTGCTCAAGCAACTGAGTCACTTTTTCTCTAGTGGCGTTATGAAAGTTATTACCAGATGTAGCTAGTCCATACTCAAATTGTGAGCCTGTGAATCTATCTATAATAGGATCTCCTATTTCTCTACCAAAAAGACTTGTTTGTAGATCCACAGTTGCTTGTGCAAGTTCTCTGGTGTAGTTTTGAATAGCTTCAGGATCCTCTAGATTATTTAAACCTCTTCTGCGAATAGAGTCTGTACTAATTTTTGGATTTTCGGTGGTTTGGGTTATAGTTATTTGAGGTTCTGGTTGTTGTCGTCTAAGTCGTTGCCCCCATGTTCTTTCAGGCACGATTTCAGTAGCAGAGTATTGGGTTGAAGTATCTATTTGAGAAAGCTCAATTGTAAGGGCAGAATATATAGTCACCATTTCTGCTTTTCCAATCGCTCCAGACTCAATGTTAGATAATACAGAACTATTAAGAAGATGATTTTCAAGATTTGTAAGTCTCTCTCCTGCAGATGCTTTTCGTTGTGCTTCCTGCCGCTGTCGTTGCATTAATGGAATGACTGTGAGTCGTGTTTCAGCGTCTACAGAAACTTCACGATTTCCTCCAGTCGCTGAAATTTCATATTCTTTTACTTTTGGACGTGTAGACTGAGCTTCCGTTGATTGGTTTCCAGTATTTTTTGCTTCTGAAGCTGTCTGAGTTTGAGGCTCAGGTGTATGTTCGGCAAGAGGAGTATTTGGGTCTTGACGAGCAGCAAGTTCTGCGGCAGTAGGTTCCATATTTTAACAGTATCATAGTTGTATTTTCATTGCAACGATAGTACGATCAATATATGAGTGAAGTTGAGGGGGCTCCAGAATCTGTATTAGCTGAACATACTACTGATAGTGGGATTCCTCCTGTAGAAGAAGAGGATATCTCAGAATCAGCTACATCTGATAACACAACATCTCAGGAGGATCAAAAAGAAAGCGTTTCTCTACATGAAGATCCACGTAAACAAACAAGTCAGTATTTTAATGCTTCACGTGAATATATACAAAAACATCAGCAGGTCTTGTCTCAACAATCTGAAGAAATGAGTTCTCTTATTGATTCTGCGTTAACATATGACGGTAACGCTCTCACAAGAGAATCAAGTGAGTCTCTTAAAAGTATGCTTACGGTGCTTTCTCAGACAGGAAATGCTATTGGACAAGACCTTGCTGAGAATCTTTCGCGATATATTAAAGTAAAAGATGAAAATGGTAAGTTACATACACCTGCTGAGTGGAAAACATATCTTGAATCTCTCTCGGAAGATGAAAGGAGCACTGCGGAAACAGAGGGACTATACGCTTTTAGATTTCCACAAACAGAGGATGCTACGCAACAAGAAGATGAAGTTCAAATTCCTGACATAACTAATAGAATTATTACAGAACGAATTAGTGCACTAAAATCAAAGATTGAAGCAGGAGGATTAAATGGAGAAGATCTTGAAGCACATAAACAAGTTCTTGCAAAATTGGAAAGTGCAGAGCGGGCAAAAGGAGAATTTGGTATTTTGCTAAAAGCTCGTGCAATTGAAGAAGTGGAGGCATATGTCCCCATTAGCGACGAGGAAAAGCAGCTTATTATGAGCCAATATGAAGATGCTCACAAAAAGTTTGAAGAAGCTATGCGAGAACACGATATTGCTCAAGAGGATGTTACGTCGCTATTAGAAAAAATACAAAGTGGAGATCTGGAGGAGATACAAAACCATCCAGCTGCTCAAAAAATTGAGGGTTTTGCTGAGCGAATTTATGGTACAGAGATAACAGCAGATATGGTCAATATGGTAATAGAATCCAGTGATATACCTGAAGATGTAAAAGAACGATTAAAGCTTAATAAAGACAGTCTGTCATTTGCTTTACTGCTTGCTCTCTATGGGATTGTGTTGGCCATAGGTAGTGTAGAGAATATTACATAATTGTGAATCTGCTGATAATTATCATAGAGAATGGGATTCTTTTTATTACCTCGCGTTTTATTTCAAAAGCAATTTTTATCTTTGGCCATACGATTACTCATAGTCAATCTGTTGCATCAAGATTGCTTGCTTTTATTTTTTTCCCTGGAACGTTGTTACATGAACTCTCTCATTGGGGGATGGCGAAAATACTCTTTGTGCATACAGGCAGAGTAGAACTTATGCCAGAAATACATGAAGATGGTTTGAAGCTTGGGAGTGTTCAAATTGCTCGTGTAGATCCAATACGGCGCTTTTTGATTGGAGTAGCTCCTTTGATAGTAGGTAGTTTACTTTTAGGACTTATTTCTTATTATATGTTGCCATACATCTTGAATTTTTCATTTACCACAAGCTATCTGTTATTAGCTACTTGCTATATCTATGTACTTTTTGTGATCTCAAATACTATGTTTTCTAGTAAAAAAGATATGGAGGGAGCATCAGCATTACTGATATTTATAATTTTTGTTATAACAATTCTTTTTGTTGCAGGAAGAGGAGAGTGGATTGTTACAGCTATAACAAGTATTGTGAATAATCCGATAACTCAGCAGTATAGTAATACAATTGTTATGCTTCTATTAATACCGGTGGGGATTAATATTGGAATAAGTATTCTTTTTAAGATTTCTCCAAGAAAGCGTTAGGTTAGATGCCTGGATTAACAATATCAACGCCATCGTTTCCTGGGTTTACGACATTTTGATCGACTCCAGTAAGGGTAAAGACAAAATTAAAGAGAGTAAATGCAAGTATAATAAATACAAAGCCAATAATTGCAAAGGTGAGTGTTTTTTTTGCATTACTTATTGCTTCAGCATCTCCTCGAGAAGAAATAAAACGTATTCCTGAAATGATAATAAAGTAGAGAGCAACAACAGCAGAGAGTACAATTGCAGCGTTGATGAGGTTAGATAGAATCGGCCAGATACAGGCAAGGGTAGCTAGTTGGGCAGCAGTTTGTTCAGGTGTACCAGTATAAAGACAATTCTCCCAAGGACGAGTAAATAGATCCATATTAAGAAGATAGTTGACAATTAAAAGAGAAGTCTAAGTTATCTAAGCACTCCACCACTTGGATTGGCTCCACCTTCTCCCATAAGTGTAGGAAGTTTTAATCCATTTATACCTTGTCCTGTCATTATTACTAACACAAAATTAAGAATCACATAAGAGAAAATTACCAATATAAGTCCAACGATTGCAGCAATAATTTTACTACGGGCAGCACCTACTTTTTCTTTGTCTCCACCTGACATTATCCAGTTAATACCACCCCAGATAAGATATAAAAGAGCAAGAAGAATAGCAACAACAAAAGCAGCATTTACAAAAAAAGCAATAAGATCTTGTGGATTTGTACTAAATTCAAATAAATTCCCATAAAAAGTAATATCAGTCTCATCGGCGAAAGCCTTTGGAGCAAAGGCAAAAAGATACGCAGTTGTAGCAAGTCCAGCTGTTAATTGTTTTACATTCATAGTCTTATTTAATTAGAGCAGTTTTTAAAAAGCTTGTCAATAGGTCAATTATTCTCCTGCCATGAGGCTTTTTAGATCTATTCCTAAAAATGTTCCGACTGTCTGAAGGATGATAAAGGAAAGCAATACTACAATCAGTCCGATGATTGCAAAAATAATTGTTTTACGTGCTTTGTCAAGCTTTTCGCGATCTCCCCCTGAGGTAATCCAGCTAATTCCTCCCCAGATTAAAAAGAAAAGAGCTCCAAGAATAGCAACAATGAGTAAAATATTGATTGACCAGGACACTATATTTCCTATAGTTCCGCCACTTGTGGCGGTAGGAATACCTTGTGGTGCATCAACTTGATCCCCACCTGGGAGTTGTAATTGTGATAATAATTTTGCAGTCATAGACATAGTATAACAATTCTTTTTATCAAGAACCTCTTCTGCCGGGATTGGGAGCGGAACCTGGGCAGCTGAAAGTTTCACAGTGACCTCTTTCTACACCACGAGGTTTTACACATGTAACTATACCTCCTTCGCAACTTGGTTTCAAATGAGCACATTCGTCGATAGAACCGTCTATAGTACACCATGAAAAATTATCAGGAGTACCAGAACAACTAGCCATTGTATATACTCCGGAACTACAGTCTTTGACAGGGCTACATTCGGCACATGAGCTTGATCCTCCACACCAATAGTTACCTGAACCATCGGGACACGTGGAGAGATTTTCAGCTGGTTTTTTATATGGAGATTGTGAAGAACTGGAGGAGTTAAAAACTTTAATACCTAAAAATGTACCTATAAAGTTCATGATTACTACAGAGAGTAATACTACAACGAGTCCGACTATAGCATAGATGATTGTTTTGCGTGCTTTCTCAAGCTTTTCTTTATCTCCACCTGAGGTAATCCATGAAATACCACCCCAGATCAAAAAAGCAAGCGTTGCAAGTATTGCTATAACAAATAATGCATTCAAACCAAAATTGATAAGATCACTTAAACTTAAGTTAATACCAATTGGGTCAACAATAGGATGGCTTTCTCCAGGAACTCTAAATTGTGCAAGAAGTTCTTCATGTTCCATATCAAAGATTATTGCACACCTCGATCTCCGGGTCGTCCAGGAGGAAGCGTAGGTGCAATTTGACTACTCGTGGATGATTCATCACGAGTAAACCCAGGAATCCGAAGAATATCAATACCAATAATTTGCAAAATAGAGACAGATAATATAAGAAAGATGAAGCCGGTAATTGCAGCAGTAATAATCTCTCGTGCTTTTGCAATTTTTTCTTTGTCTCCACGTGAGGTCTGGAAAATAAATCCTGCATAAATCATAAAACTAAAAGTGGCTATAGCAGCAACTCTAAATAACCATTTCCCAAGTGTATTAATGAAATCCAGCGGATTAGTACCAAAGGAGCCAATTGCTGTTCCATATTCGACACATTCATCAACTTCTTTTCCTTCGGTACGTACCCATTTTGTACAAGGAAGACCAGTAAGTGTGTCGTTAAAAGGATCTCTAAATTCTGAATGATTAGGGTCTGCTTTTATATCGTTAGGATTTATATATGCATCACCAAACTCATCAACAATAAAAGGGATATGATAAAAAGTAAACCCTCCTTGACAGGAATCTGAGCTAAAGTTAGATCTCCAATTTGAATCATTAATTTGCTCATTTATTTTAATCACATATCGTCCAGGTAAAAACCGAGTACTTCCAGCTCTCCCATTTTGAGTATCATGACCAATAGTTTTAGCCTGAGATTTTCCATCAGATTCAACTTCAGTGCAAAGTTCACCTTGACTGCTTTCGTTTAGGCTTCCAAAGTTGTTATCTAGTCCTTCAACAACGATCTGGTAGTTATTTCTATCTACACCTCCAGCATTTTGAAGTCCATGAATCACGACATTTATCGGATTGTTAACAGGTACGCCTTTTTCTTTTTCAGTCTTCTTATCATTTTCAACCTCATTTTTTTTATCAGGTTTTTTTATATCTATTGATATATTAGAAGTATCTCCACCTAGACCATACAATATGTTTTTTCCGAAGAGTAGTTCATTGAGAATCTCAATATCTGGATAAAAGTGATATACATAAAATTCAACCATTGCAATACGGATAGGTGTATTGTCACGAAGAATGTATGCTCCCATTCTGTAAATTTTTCCTGCATGAAACCAATCGCGCTCTTTTTTGCAATCATTTACTTTTAATTTAGCTTCTCCATCTCCGCATACTACATATCTTCCATTTGACTCGTCTTTTTTTTTCAAAGCAGCTTCATCTTGTAAAATCTTTTTGTCTCCATTGAGATAGTTTTTTATACACAAATCCTGATCAGTGAGTATGCAATATACAACAGGTAAATCTGTTGGAAGGTTTCTGAATTGTACAGTTGCAAACGTTGTATTACTGTCTATATATTCTCCATTTTCGAGCTCAGCTGATGGAATACCATTTTGAGTAATGAGACCTGGATTGTCAGGGTCTATATTTCCAACTATAGGAGCTACATCCATATATGACATTCCTTGATATCCCACTTCAAAGCGATATTCTCCAGCAGGTAGTCCACTTACCGTAAAAGTTGTTGTTTCTTCAAATTGATGATAATACAGATCACTATCTTCTTTATCACAACTAGCATCTTCATAAGGTGAGTTTGTAAAGTCTGTGTTAGTGGTAATGTTCCTGACCTTAAACCAATAACATCTATCGTTTGATCCACTAACAGAAACTTCAAACGTTCCTCCTGCTGGGATTGAGTCTGGAGTAACTGACATTTGTAGATTAGGTCCATAGGTATCATTTAATGCCTCAACAGGTTGAATAAGTATATTGGATGATACAAAAAAGAGAAAAAATACAACTAAAGACAGAAATAGTTTTTTATGCTTCATACTTTCATATTACCTATATCTATTGGGTGAAAGCAAGTGAAATTATTCTACCAGTTTGATACCTTTTCCTTTAACTGTGAGGATATATTGGGGATTATTCGGATCTTTTTCTATTTTTTTCCGCAGACGGTAGACTATCTGATCAAGTGCTTGGTCTGTAACACCTTCTTGTGTCTGAGAATCTTTCCAGACGGCATTTATAATATCTTCTTTTTCACAAGTAGTTCCTTTATTAAGTAGTAAGTGTTTAAGCAATCTAAACTCAGAAGGAGTAAGCAGATCACTCAGATTGGTGTCTCCTTTTATAATTTCATTGCGTTGTTCGTCATATATAAATTGTTCTTTTTCTTCTTTAATAGTCGTTATAAATGTTGTGAAAAGAGGAATTGTAAGTGTGGTATTGTGTATCAGTCCAACATGCTCAAGAAATTTGAGTTCTTCAGGAACTGTTTTGAAAGATGCTAATTTTTTGATGAGTGCTTTTTCATGTGGTAATAAATAATTCCAAATTTCTGTTAGTGCACCTCTCATTTGTCTATGCCCAAGCAGATATTTTATAAGATCTTGTGGTACTTTTTCTTCAGAAAGAGTTGCTTCATATGCTATTTTTGCTAATTTTCCATGGCCTCCTGTAAGCCTCAAAATTTCATTCTTTGCTTTTTCATTCTTTTTATATGCAATATTTTCAATATAGGTAAGTCTGAAATCAGGTTCTCTAGGGTGAGATATTTTCATAAAAACAGAATTACCAATCAGAAATTCATAAAACTCTGTGAGTGTTGTGGTATCGATCAACATATCGATAGGTCGAGATAGTGCAAATACACATGAAAATTTATATTTTGCTCTGTTACGTAAAATCTTAAGATTGACAAAAAACTGTTCAGTCACATCCTGGGAATATTGTTCAAAACGATCAATTAGAAAAACAAGTGAAATACTATTTTCCAATGCTAAAAAATCTATAGACTTTTTGAGCGCTTGGAATAAAATGAGCTCATCATTAAATTCTAACGCTTCTTTTAAAAAAGCATTTATTTGGTTACTCTCTTGAGTCATTTCTCGTTCTGATAATGAATATGCAAGCGACACAAGAATAAATTTTGTCACATCGACGAGTGGACGATTTCTGACTTCAGAAAAGTCCATATAGACAAAGTGATACTTTTTAAGTTCCTCTTTAAGATGAAGTTTACGCACCTTTTTGTTATATGCAAGCAGTCGTAGTAGTCTGCTTTTACCTACACCAGGTAATCCCAATATCTGACTAGAAGCTCCTTTTTGGATAAAGCCGATCGCTTTGCCAATTTCTTCTTGTAAAGACTCAGCAGGGTAAAGAGATTCGAAATATTTTACATCGGTAGTCATAATTAAAAAGTTAAACTTTAAAAGTCAAAGGCACAAGTAAAAATTAGAAAGTAGTTTTTCCTTTTGATTTTTAACTTGTGAAGATATTGTACCTCATATTGTATCTAAATACACTGTTATGTAGTTGTGAGTAACTTATCAAGTTAGATTGTGATCTCTTTCGTACAATATCTTCACTATGAATGAACAATTGACAGTAAAGGGCAAATCAGGCCATACTAATACTATGGATGAACGCGGTGAAAATTCCGTATTTAATGAAGTGGGTGAAGTCTTTGATCGTGCTGATTCGCTCGTACATGGATTGGAAGCAATAGGAAACAAACTTAAGCAATCATCGAAAGAATCTGAGGAAGAAAAGAGAAGGTCCGAAGAAGAAAAGAAAAAAACAGAAGAAAAAATAAGAAAAGAGCTTGAAAATACAGCAAAAAACAGAAAATCAGTTCCAGACACACAAGAACAAAAACTTACCGAGCTTACTGCAAAACTTTCAAAAGAAGACCAAGCATTATATAAACAAATTTTTCAAGGTATTCCTGATCCTGCCAAAAGAGAAAATTTACTTCGATCAATTCAAGCTCGTGTACAGGAGAAAAATGTAGCCGATACTTCGACTGAAACTACTGAGTTAAAAGCTGATGATGTAAGTAGTGAAGATGGCTTACAGGTATATTTGGAGAAAAAAGTGACTGCGCAAATTGATTCACTCAAACGAAAAGCGCTAGAACATATCAGAAATGAAGGAGGAGATCTTAAAACGCTTGAAACACTTTCATTAGATATTGATAACGCGTTTTCCAATGGAACGTACAAGTTGCGGGAAAAAGCTAAAAAAGGAGAGTGGGATAGTGTTGTTGCACAT
Source organism: Candidatus Levyibacteriota bacterium (assembly GCA_035445865.1). Taxonomy (GTDB): domain Bacteria; phylum Patescibacteriota; class Microgenomatia; order Levybacterales; family GWA1-39-11; genus JBDHUV01. Next base: position 8,171 of record DAOMRL010000009.1, on the reverse strand, counting down.
CTTAAACAATTGGAACACGATACAGCGATAAGATTAGCACATTTTGATAGATCTGATCAGAGTGAACAAGAAGTTACAGACGACATATCAAATCAGGAAGGAACGAAAGATGTGATTGATCAAGGAGAACTTGCACGAGAGTTACTCGAAGCAGAAGTAAAACAGCACGTTGCTGTAGCAGCTGATAGATTCAGAAAAGGGGAAGGTAAGATATCTCAAACAGATGATTTAGAAACACAGGATCAGTCCAATGTTGATCCGCAAGCATCAGAAATTCCTAATATGCCAGAATCCGAACATCAGGAGACAAAGAGCATGGATACTTCATCAGTAGAAGCTCCGATAGAAGAATCTGAGGATTTTATTCGGGTTACTGAGCCAAAAGGAAAACTACATATTGATCCAGACATTGTTTACTCAAATGCAGGATTAACCAGAGAAGAAGATCCAATTAGAATCAAACGTGCTGAAGAAATTTTGAAAACAAAGTTTTCCGAAGAACAGGAAAAAGCAGTATTAAATGCCCATTATTATGGCGTAAGTGAAGATGGAAAAGATGCCTTTGATAAAAGTAAGTCTGTATATAATTATTCGGTTGCTGACCTGCGTCATAAATACAAAATTCTTGAAGATGCTGGATTTAATAAAGACCAGATCAGAAAATTGATGGAGTACGGTATTACAGGTACTGCAACTGAAGCCTCAAGTGCAACAAGCCAATTAGATGCAATGTTAGGAACATCTTCATACGTTTCAAATGGAGAATTTCCATACTCTGATCATACAAGCTCAGAAAGGATAGGAAGAAAAAGTTACGAAAGATACGGAGGAATGGACGAATACTATGACTCTAACAATCTTGAGAGGCAAGCTCAAGAAATCTATGCTGCGCAAAAAGGAAGAACAATAGTTGATGATGTTGGTATATATGAAGATGAGTACGCTTATGTAGATAATTCTTCAGCGCCATCGTCATTTTTGTATGGAGAATTAGATGATCCCCAGACATTTAGTATTAAAGGTTTTAATAAGCGTTTATTTGGAGAAATGCACAGGCTTTACAAAAATTCAAGACAAGTTCCCTCACATGTTAAAGACGAAACAGACTCTGTTTTGAAGAGACTAGGATCCGGGCTCCAAAGACTAAAAGCATTTCAAGAGCAGCGAGACCAGGTGGAGCAAGAGCTTACTGCTCTTCGTGATCAGTATTGGCTTTCGAACGGATCCAGGGAAATAAAAGCAAAATTGAGCGAAGGGGAGAAAAGACTTATAGCTCTTGAAAACCAGTTTAAAGCTATGGCTCGACCACTTTTAAATGAGCTTGGGGGTGCAACACAAAATGTAGCGCCGTATGCTAGTCGTATAGCTGATGAAGGACATGCACTTGATACAGAGCAAATAGGTGGCGGTGGAGTGGGAGATGCTGGTGATGGAGGTTGGGATGATGGTAGAGGGGGAAATGGAAGAAGGGGAGACGGTGGAGGAAATGGTGGTTCAGAAGAAAGGGGTGGTAATGTTGAAAATGGAAGAGGGGGAGATAGAAATGGAGAAGGTGAACCTCCTCAAAGATTAGATAGATTGCGTGGTAGAGGGGAAGGAGAAGATTCAGAAGAAGATCCATTTGGTCGATCTGTCCGATCGATAGAAGATGTGGGGCACTTCATGGAGCTTGTGACAGCTGAATTTAAATACAAGATAATGGCTGCTGTCTATAGAGGATCTGACAATAGTGTAATTACGGAAGAAGAGTTACTAAAAGGGGTTCCGGATGACTCTACAAAAGAGATGCTGAAAGAAAATAATAGACTATATGCATACAAGGTGTCACAAGGTGAGTATGCTAGAGATTATGAAAATCTGACCACAAAGCCCAATGAGCAAGGAAAGAATAAAGTATTAATGCTTACAAAAGATGAAATTATTGATAAAGATCTAATCGATGAAAGAACTATCCGACTTATTTTAGAGGTAAGGCAAAATGAGCATACTCCTGCTATTACAGAAAGAAATAGGGATAAAATAAAAGCTTGGATAGGGACACGCCCCCGAGGTCAAAATCCGAATGATTATTGGGAAGGTGTCAGTTTGGTTAGGCCAGAGGAGTTTATGAACTGGATTCGTAATTACTGGACCATCGTTCATGGCGATGATCCAGATAATCCAAATATGAACTTTTTCTCAGAAATTGTAGTCAATCATCCTGATCAGAGAGGACAAGTCAATGCAGGACAAATGCATAAAAATGCAGGTGCCTTTTTACGTAGTAGATTTTTGACTGATCCAGCAACAGGTGAACTTCGTGTCTATGAATCCTTAAAAGATCAGATTATCAATGAGGTTTGGGTACCATCTGGAGAGCGAAACAAAGAAATTTTTTATAAAAAAGTAATGCATTCAGATGAAGAGCTTCCTAAACAGTTTGCAAATCAAATTGCTGGGGACAATTTAATGGCAAAAACTGCAGCTGGTGGAAAAAATACTATGGAAATGTTCTTTACACTACCTGAAAAGTTCCGTGTGGATTTTCATCCTATTACTGGAGAGCCAATAGCTGAAAACAAACGTGAAGATGATATCGGATTTGGAAGCGGTATGCTCTTAGCATATGAGATCTATTACAACATATCAGATTTTGAAGGTCTCAAAAAGCTATTGGGTCCTGATGCTTCTCTATTTAATCGTGACTTTATCACTCGTGCTGTTCTGGAAAGAATGGGGAGTGAAATACCAGAAAATTTGAATGATCCTGTACGTGATGAAAAAGGCAATACTATACTTGTGCCTGATGAAAATGGAAAGATGATAGTAAAGAACTACTATAAACTAGCGCAAGAATATTTGATTGTTAGAGATGAAAAAGAAAATGGCACAGTAGTAGATGAAAATCTTTATGATGAAAATTCACAAGTGAAAACTACGGATAAAGAAGCATTAAGAAGATGGATAGTTCATATGAATCCATATTCTCCTCCGCAAAAAGACGATACAATGCTTGCTGTAATAAGGAAGGTAATCGAGAATCAGATGCAGGAAATAGTAGGTATAGAAAAGAGTGCTTCCGCATCTGGGCTTGCAGAATTTCACGCATACTATCGTACATATCATGATGGTATCGCTTCACGACACGATATAAGTATGGGAAATCGTAATTCACAGTCAAAGTATGAATTTTTGGGTGCGCCAGGAGGATATCAAGACAAACAAGAAGGGAGAGATAGGGCTGGAAATCTTTATACAAAAGGGCTTGTTTGGGGGCCAACAGTTGGAGTTTTACATGCAATGCCTACTCGTGATGGGGAAACTGTACAAGATGTATTGAGAAATGCTGTGACTCTTCAGATGAATGCAGGGAAAGAGTATAGACGGATGCTTGGTAAGGCGAAGTCTGGTCAAACAGGGATAGATGTTGAGCAAATTAGACGCCAAGTATCGGGAGTAAACCCGACTAATATAGAGGGAGATAAAGATACCAATGACATACTTGAAAAGATAAGAAAAATTGATGCTGAAATTAGTCAAGCAAAGGATCTTCCAACTTTAATTAAGAAAAAACAACAACAACGATATCATTTGGTACAACAAGCAATAGAAACGAGACTCAGAAATTCGCAGGTATCTAATGAACTTGCTAAAGCCTGGGAAAGATAACAGCAGAACAAAAAAGATGCGTACACAAAGTCCAGTCAAGTACTTACCAGACTCAAATTTGATGAAGTACAGTATGCACAGTATGGAGGTATGCATTATAACAACAGTACTGGCATTTTCCATATGGAGATGAATTCACAGGATCTTCCAATGGACAAAATTTCTGGGCACGATTATGATGGGCGAGTGTTCTTTAAAACAACAGAATTTGGTCCATGGCTTGAAGAGTCTGAGAAAAAAATGAGATATACAATTGAGACATGGCCAATGCCACTTGGAGCAAGTATCAGAAAGCTGGTTAACCCAAGGAGAGGTACTGAGGTGCCAAGATATGTCGATATGCCTCTGATAGAATCTGTTTTTGGCTCATATGATTATACTGGTGCACGTAATGGAGGAGTCATGGGAATGGCGCAAAAAATGATAAATCGAGAGCTTCAAAATAAAAAAATGAATCCGGTGTGGTTTACTGATGGGAATGGGAATATTGTCCCAGTAAGTCCAGATATTAATAAAGACACTGGTAAGCCAAATAGAGACAAGCTCGGGAATATTAAAGTTGTTGCTGATTGGGAAAATAAACAGGCGGATGTCAATCGAGAAAATCTTAAAAAAATTGTTGGGTATGTACAGTACGACAAAGATAATAATTTGATAGGCTTTCAAAAAGGAATGTTAGATGATCCAGCAAAATATTTTACCCGTGCGTATGTTAAAGTGCGTATCGCTAACTTCCTGTTATCTCATACAGACAAAGCAACACCTTACGAAAGGTGGACCGTGCATCAGCGTGAAGAATTTTTCCACGCATTAGAACTTTCAAATTATTTTGACCACCATGACATAGAAGACATCCGTGAATTTTCAGATAATGGATATTGGCAGAATTTCAGAAGAGACACAACAAGAGCCTTGCGTAAAGAGGGAGTAAAAGGATTGTTCGACGCTTTTAAACACTTCTTTTCAAGCTCGTTTAAATCATAACGTAGATTACTTAGATTAATTTATAAAACGTTTTATTAATGATTATTGGGTTATATCGGATTATTTCTTAGTCTGACTCGATCACGCAAATCATAGCGGTGAAGCAAGACAGGAAATTGTCTTGCAAATTCTTCTCGTGCTATACGTAAAAGATCTGTCTGATTAGCTTGTGGGTTAGCTCGTTGTGTTTGTTGCAGTTGAGCAGCGAAAAGGACATCACTTTGTAATGAATCAGCAAGACCTTCAAACGTCTCTTCATTTTCAGATACCCTTTCTCTATTATTGAGTCTTGTAACTATACTTTGTATGGATTGTCGATATCTATTTAGTCGTTCTTGTGATGCTGTTGCACTTTCTTGGTGTCTGCTGGTCATTGCGTTAACATCTCCTTCCGTGTGATCTGAAGAAATAGTTGGGGGCACCAGGCGATTTGTTCTTTGATCATACTGAATAATATTCTCCATAGTTGATTCTCTTCTTAGCCTTTCAAATTCATCCTCCCTAGCTTCTCTAGCACCCCTGTCAGGTCCTGTCATCCTATTTGCAATGAAACCAGCAACCCCTCCACTCTTACCTTGTTTTGCTCTTTCTCGAGCTCTGTTATTGAGGCTTGCCCAAATTCTTCTATTTACAAATCCTTCAGCATTTCCTGCTTTGTCATGTGCCCATCCAGCTTTAGCAAGAGGGCTTGTTGCTTTACTAACTACACCTGTTGCAATTCCAAATCCTTGTGGTATTGCCTTTTGGAATTGATTTTCAGGTGCTTTTATGATGGATTGAATCATATTAATTACCTCAGGAAGCATAAGAATGAGCCCAAGTCCGAGTAGAGATCCTAAATGTTTAGGGTTAAGAGAATTACCAATAAATGGTGGTGCAAAAATGGATGCATCATCAGGAATAGCATTAAATAATTGGATAATGGCAGTACCAAGTAAAAACATAGCAAAAGTTAGAGGGAAGACCAACACATACTTTAAAATATGTCTAAACCATGATCCCATAGTCCATGGAGAACCTGGGATAAGACTTCCTGCTATCCAAATAGGGGCAATGGCAACGTCAATTAAAATAAACAGATATGATTTTATGAGAGCAATCCAAAGGCGGAAAAGAGCAGACAAGATTGCAATTGTGATAATAAGAAATGCAATCATACCTCCAATAACACCAATTACTTCATTACCAATACCGCCAAATCCTACGACACTTCCTAATCCGAGTGCACCTGCTCCTATTCCTAGTCCTACAGCTAAATTAACACCAGGGATTAATAAGAGAGGAAGTGTCATAATTGCCACAATAATCCCACCGACTGCATTTCCTACACCACCATCAAATATAGCAGAGATTTGACTGCCGAGTCCTCGAGAAGCCTCAGCAGCTAATCCCATGCCACCAAAGCCACCGATAGCACCAAATGGTGTACTTCCAACTATACTTGTAGGGCTTAGTACAGCTATGTTAACACCTTCAATACTATCCACAACACCATAAAGCAAATACATTGAAAGATACATTAGATCAATGAGGAACCCACTGATTGCAAATGAAAATGTCACAAGAAGCAATACAATAATGACTCTGGGGATTGAATTTTGAATAGTCATAACGGTTTTAGGATCCATATTGCGTCTGAACATAATTCCCATGCCTACTAACATAAATGCAATTACAAAGAGTACATAGACAACGTTTCTAAAAGCTGCCCAAGCAGGAAGTAGTGGACTCAGACTGCTAAAGCCTGCACTTGCATTTTGTGCGTATGTGTTTTTAGCTATACCAAAATCTGAGACTGCATACGACGCATAATCGTGGGTACTAATTGGTATATCAAACGTAAAAATCATCATTTTTGTTACGACCGCAATAGCACCTCCTCCGTTTTCAACAAACCCTATTTTATTAGTCTGTGGGTCAACTCCAAGGCATTTACCGGATGGATTTATCGGGTCAACGCCTGATAACTGACAAGACACTGCTGCAAGGACTTCTATAATAAGCATTTGAGTATGAGTACTATAGTCTCGTGGAACATCATCGTTAAGACGAGTAGAAAGAGGAGCAGGGGATGGAGAGACAGTTTGAGCGGATGCAAAAGGTGTAAATGTATGAAAAAATAACGACACAAAAACAAGCGCGACGAGCAGGCGTTTCATATATATACAGTATGGCTGAAAATTTAGCTGAAAGTCAACTTATAAAGTAAGTAAAATAAAGGAAATACGTATCTCCTGTTGACAGCTGTCAACAGTCTGGTATGATAATGCAAACGATGCAACGTATATGAAATACATAGTTATCATAGTGAGTTCTTTTTTTCTGCTGCACGTTTTGTCTGTCGTATCTTTTGCCCAAACAATCACTTTATCTGCAACTGATAGTGCTGATGTTGCCAGTCCTCCTGCGTCTATTCAGTATGATTTTCCGTATCCGGGCATCTTACCTGACCATCCGTTGTATTTTGTAAAGGTAGCGCGGGATCACATTGTCGGATTTTTGATAAATGATCCGATAAAAAAAACAGAATTTAATCTGCTACAGTCAGATAAAAGAATTTTTGCAGCACAGCTGTTATTTGAAAAAGATGCAGATCAACTTGGAGTAGATACATTATCTAAAAGTAATAACTATATGCATAGTGCAATATCTGATGCAAAACGTGCACAGGAAGCAAAACTTCCTACAGAAGGTGTGGTAGGTAAAATCGAAGTATCAATTGCAAAACATGAAGAAGCAATTGAACAACTGTTAACATCAGATATTACAGTTACAGACTCTCTGGAAGGAGAACTTGAGAGACTCCAATCCATCGAAGAATATTATAAAAAATCATTCCCCAAAAAATAAGCAGTGTCAAAAATTTTGACATAAAAAACTCTTACAAATCACTTTGAAGCTAAGCGATATACCCATAGTAAGTTGATATAGTTTGATCAATTGACAGTGTATATTCTAGTGCACTATATTGATTACTGACACTACATGTAGAACTGGCGAAAAGTGTAAAGCGCAAAGCTAATAGCAAAGCAGACATGTAGAAACCATTTTGCACTTTTAGTTTTAAGCTTTTAATTAATCAACATGCGCTGTCCATATTGCAATCATACGAGCTCTGAAGTAGTAGAGACGAGAATAGGAGAAGAGGGAAGTAACATTCGCCGGAGAAGGTTATGCTCTGATTGTAATAAGCGGTTCACAACGTACGAGCGGATTGAGGCAGTGACGCTGATTGTACGTAAAAGAGACGGGAAACGGGAGCAGTTTAGCAGAGAAAAATTAAAAATAGGATTGCTCAAGTCATGTGAAAAAACAACAGTCTCTTTACAAGAAATTGAAAATATTGTGGCTGGTATAGAGCGGGAATTACGATGCGGAGACTCTCTGGAAATAGAGAGTGAACAGGTTGGAAAAATGGTCGCTGATCAACTTAAGAAAAAAGATAAACTTGCATATATACGCTTTGCAAGTGTCTTTAAACATTTTGTAGATCTAGACGATTTTGCACAAGAATTAAAAATTTTAAATAAAACCAATTA
>DAOMRL010000008.1:18037-18283 GCA_035445865.1 Candidatus Levyibacteriota bacterium | reverse complement strand
CGAAGATATACAATGATGTAGTACATACTTTAAACACCGGAGGAAATAGTGCAAATGGAAACATCGGGGACGTTGCGATATTAACCGGAGATGTTAAATCAACTATTACTATTACAAACGAAGTAAATTCTAACTATGTTGAAATAGATTGTGGATGTAAAGAAAAACCTGAAGAACCAGAAGAACCCGAACTACCTGAGCCTGGGCGCGTCCGGCGCGGTGTCGGCGGTGTTGTTCGCCTTCATC
>DAOMRL010000008.1:7990-18027 GCA_035445865.1 Candidatus Levyibacteriota bacterium | reverse complement strand
AACTAAACCAACTCCAAATGGAGGAAACGGTGGTAATGGTGGAGGAGGTAATGGATCATCAGGCGATGTTCTCGGTGCTGCAATTGGTGAAGTTCTCCCAGCCACAGGAAGTCTTTTCTTACTCTGGGCAACGATTGCAAGTCTTATTCTCTTTTTCTCAGGTTGGTATCTGCGATTCCGTTCCGGTTGTGCACCAGGGCTTGCTCGTTAATCCTTAGTTTCACTCCTTGACTTCCCCGCTTCTTTTTCCCATAATACCAAAAATGACAACTAACCAAAAAATTCAGAGACACATAGGTACATTTTTAATGCTCCTTGGTATATGCTCGTTACTCTACATTTATTACCCAATACTCCGTACTTATTTTTTTCCTCCTCCTACACCACAAATACAGGCACAAACTGTAGATTCATATTGGATTGAAATTCCGAAAATAAAAGCAGTAGCACCCATTGTTATAAATGTTGATCCATGGGACGAAACAATATATAAAGATGCATTAAAAAAAGGAATCGCACACGCAAAAGGAACATCACTTCCCGGAAAAGGAAAAACATACCTTTTCGCACATTCCTCAGATTATCCTTGGAATATAACTCGATATAATACCGCTTTTTTTAAACTACATGAATTAAAATCTGGAGACACAATTACAATACAAAACGGAAAGAGCACCTATACATATACCGTCACTGATATAAAAGAAGTATGGCCAACTGAGGTAGAATATATTAAAAACCAGACTGCAGACCTCATATTACAAACATGCACACCAATTGGGACAGATTTGAAGAGATTGTTAGTATTTGCAACGCTTGAAAAATAGTTTTAATTTAATCTCGCGACTCTACCACATTCTCCGGCTTTTTTGAGACAAATCCTTCAATATTTTTAACCGTGGTATCAAGAATAATTGTCAGAGCCTCACGACTATTAAATGCATTATGCGGAGTAATAATTACATTAGGATGATGCAATAACATATGTTCTTCCATCACATACATCATCTCTTCACTATTAAATTGTTTTGAGAGAAGCTGACTCTCTTCTCGCAACACCGGTTCACCCTCACAAACATCTAAGCCAACTCCAGCTAAGTCTCCTCTCCCCAAAGCTTCAATCAATGCGCGTGTATCAATCAGTGCACCTCGAGCAGTATTGATCAAAACTGCTCCTTTTTTCATCATATAAAATTTTTCTTCATCAATAATATGGTGTGTTTCTTGACTATATGGCAGATGAAGAGAAACAACGTCTGATTTTTGCAACACCGTTTCCAGATCATGAATAGTAAATCCAAATTTTTTCTCAAGCTCAGGATCAGGACTCCTTTTATATCCAATTACATTCATTCCAAACCCTTTTGCAATTTTAATTACATTACACCCTATAGCCCCAACACCGATAACCCCCATTGTCTTCCCATTCAGATCAAAACCGGTAAGTCCTTGTGGAGAGAAATATCCTGATTTTACCCGAGTATATGACTCTATAAGTCTACGAGAGACAGCAAGTAATAGTGCAAATGTATGCTCTGCTACTGTGACTTCTCCATATGAAGGGACATTTGAGATTATAATATTTTTTTCTTTACATACCTCAAGATCAATATGATCAAATCCTGTTGACATGGTGGTAATATATTTTACGTTCGGAAGTTCATCCAGGATAGTACGATCAATTTTTGAATAAATAAATACAATAAGCGCTTCTACATCTATAATTTTTTCTACGTCTTTTTCAGACAATGGGTGATCAAAACAGGTAATATCATGCCCTTTAAGCGCTTTTTCTAATTGTTTTTTTTCTGCCGGATCAACTTCAAAACATGCAATTTTCATATCTATATCTATCTTACTGTTATTGAACCATTTGAATCAACTGATAAAGTTACGTGTGACCCTTTGGTAAAAGTATCTTTGAGTATCTGCTGAGATACAAATTCAGATACCGTACTTGCAATGTATCTGCGAATAGACCGTGCTCCAAACTGCTCGTCATACGAATCATTTACAACTTTTGTGACAAGAGATTCATCAAAACTGATAAAGATCTTTTTATCTTCTAACGGAGCTAGTGCTTCTTGTAATAAAAGCTTTGCAACAGCTTGAAGACTTTCTTTTGTGAGCTGATGAAAAACAACAACTTCGTCAAAACGATTTATTAACTCAGGAGTATATATATGTGCCTGCATCACAACGTCAAGGAGTTGTTTTGTAAATGCTGCATGATCATTTGTTTGTGTTGTGTGTTGACGAATATACTCACTGCCTGCATTTGAGGTAGCAATAATAATAGTATTTTGAAATGATATTGTCCTGCCTTTATTATCAGTGAGTCTGCCGTCTTCAAATACTTGTAAAAAGAGGTTGAGTATCTGTGGATGTGCTTTCTCAAATTCGTCTAAAAGAATCAACGAAAATGGATTTTGTGAGACTACTTCAGTAAATGCATGTTCAGAATATGTACTTCCTACTGATTCACCAAGGAGTTTTCCGAGAGAATCTTGTGTCTGATACTCACTCATATCAAGCCGTATCATGTGATCTGTGTTTCCAAAATATACCTCAGCTAATGCTTTTGCTGTCTCTGTTTTTCCAACCCCTGTAGGACCTAAAAACAAAAATACCGCAATCGGTCTTTTCTCTGTTTTCATACCGCTGCGTACTCTGCGCATCGCTGATGCAATTACTTCAACTGCTCTTGGCTGACTCACTACTCGTTTATGTAACTCGTCTTCTAAATGAAGTAACAGCTGCTTTTCTTCTTTTGTTGGCTCACCTAAAAGTATATGTGTCTGAGAAGTTATATATTCTTCTACTTTTTCTTTCGTGATATAGTTGTTTTTTCCATGCAGATTATGCGCTGTAGCGATACTTTCAAGCAATGTAATTGCTTTTCCAGGAAGATATCGATCAGTCAAATAACTTGAAGACAGATCTATTAACGATTTTACCGCTGAATAGGTAATTTCACACCGATACTGACGCTCAATATCTCCGATTCGCTCAAATAACATAAACAGCGCTGATGTAGGGTCGGGTTCAGGAAATTGGATTGTCGTAAACACAGTAGCAATTGCTTCATGTGAGGCAATATGCGTTTTATATGCAGTTTGTGTTGTAGTACCAATAATAGTAATTCCTCCATTTTTCAGATATTTATACAATACACCCGAGATATCAAAATCAAAACCACCTGCTCCAAATATATTTTCAATATTTTGTATTAACAATATGACATTTCCGGCATGTAATACTTCATCAATTACCGTGACTAACCGGTCTTCAAGCTCTCCTCTTTCTGATACACCGGCAAGTAACCTATCAATAAATAGTTCATATACTTGCATATGAGATACTCCACCCGGAACATGCCCCATATGAGAGTTATAGGCAAAATACTCAACCAGAGATGTTTTCCCGGTTCCCGGATCACCAACTAATAACACATTTCGAGATCCTGCCTTATTTAACGCAACTAAAAGCTCTTCATATTCTGATGAACGACCGATTACTCGCGGTGGATGTTTTTGAGACAAAACTGTATTAGTAATATTAAGAGCGTATTTTTTTAGCTCTGTGCTCCATCCGTAGATAAAAAAATCAAATGCCCCATCTCCGTAAAACAACAGTTTAAGTGGTGCATTTTTCTCATCTACTTTATAGGCATTCCGTGCCCAATAATAAATATTCACAAAATCTTGTTCATCCATTTCCCCCGACTGCAACATATGTTTTTCATTTTCTGCAAGCAAAATATATGCAGCAAATATATCAAGTGGAGAAATATATTTTCCTTTTACACTTTTGACTAATGCATATGCTTTAACTAATACGTCTTTTTTTGAGAGAGATACTTCAGGCACTTGTTTATTTCCATTTATTTTATGTAATAAAAATACATTTTCAGGATAATGAGCCATTTTATTGACAAGTGCAAAACCATTGGCCGACCGATCATACAATGACTGTGTTCTAAAAAACATTGCAGCCTCAACGGTATCAAGTGATACCATGTCTACTGTTTTCCGTGGGCGCATTTTATTAAGCCGTATATGAATAAAGAGTTCATTTACCAAAAATCCTACATACCCAATCAGAATAAGTTTTGCACTCTGGAGATCTGAGATACTGAGAAAAATCACTAAGCTACTCGCAAAAAAGAGTGCATAACGCAACAATACTACGATTCCTCTGTTAAAAAATTTGTAATAGGTATATAAATAGTGATATTCGTTCATAAGCTTAATAACTGATAGAGAAAATACGGAAATACCCAAAATCCAATCAAGAATACGACTCCAACTCCAAGGATCAGACACATAATCAGTACTGATAAAACAATCAGTGCAGATTTTACTGCCATACCAAACATAATTGAAAATATAATCAGATCTTTTCTATACTCATTTTTTACCGGTCTAAAAAATGTATGAAGAAGCGAGGGAATAGAAAAAAGAGAGATGCAATAAGAAAGTACTTCGCGACAAAAATGGATATACAGTTTTGTTGCATCAATGTACCAAAACTTCAGCAAAAAAACCGGATAGAGCAGGAGTGGCATATATTAAGTATAAAGGCTCAAGCGTAAAGGGTAAAGGGGAAAGGAAGATTAGAACCATTTCTTCTTGCCTGGGTCTTTTTCAAACTGTTCAAGAAGCTCTTTTTGTTTTGTGCTAAGATTAGTTGGAATTTTTATTGAAACTTTTACAAAATGGTCACCTTTGATCGTTTTTTGGAGATGTTTAACACCTTTACCTTTGAGACGAATAACTGCATTGGGCTGAGTACCTGCCGGGATCTTTAATGTAACTTTTCCTTCTACTGTCTCAACCTCATACGTACCTCCGAGTGCTGCCATAGTCATAGGAATTTCCTCAATAGTTACAATATCGTACCCTTCTCGATGAAATTTTGCATGAGAAGCAACATCTATCACCACATCAAAGTCATCAAATCGTATACGTGAGCCTGTTTGTACTCCAGCAGGGACTTTAATGGTCTTTGATTTCCCGTCTATCGTTACTTTTTTTTGTGTGCCTTTGATAGATTCCATAAAATCTACACGCAAAGAATAGGCTGGCTTTCTTCTTCCAAAAGGAGATCCTCCACCAAAAAATTGCTCAAAAATATCAAATGGATCAGAAAATCCTGTCCCTTCAAATGGGCTACCTGAAGCACTATATGTATAGGTAAATGGACCTTGTCCTCCTCCAAACCCTCCAAATGGTCCGCCTTGTTGATTTGCCCCTCCATTTTCAAATGCACTATGACCTACCGAATCATAGGTCTGACGTTTTTGTGGATCTGAAAGTACTTCATATGCTGCATTGATTTCTTTAAACTTACTTTCAGCTTCTTTTGTTTTATTGCGGTCAGGATGGTACTCCATTGCAAGTTTGCGATACGCACGTTTTAATTCTTCAGCTGATGCAGATTTTGAGACTCCTAATACTTCATAATAATCACGGTTTGCCATACGGGTAATTTTATCAAATAACGCAGTCGATTGCTAGAACATCAATATTATTTGGGAGTACATTTCAGATACTTGATCTGTATTGTTTTATTATTTACTTGCCGATTAGTCGTCTCCTCTTTACACGTAAAGAGTTGTCTGGGAGTTGGAGAAGGTGTACCGGTAATTCCATCACCTGGCTGCCCTGGAGTATCTGGAGATCCATCTTGCGACGGTTGGACAATGACAGGAACAGGTAAAGCAATATTAGGAAGTGTTCTATTAAGCGTAAATCGGTATTCCATGATCGGTTTTCCACCTACAGATGCTTCAACACGATAACTTCCAGGTTCAAGATCATTAAAGACAAACGAACCATCTGCTCCTGTAGTAACGGTAGGTTTTGAGACTGGACCTTTGAGTACCACAGTAGCCCCTGATAACATGCCTTCATCTGCGTCTTTGGTTAAATTTTTATTTTTGTCATCATATACACTCCCTTTTATATAATACGATAGCGATGTACTACCAGGAATTTCAGTTGGTAAGACAGTTGTTGGAGTTGTCGTGATACTTCCAGTAACAACCGGCGAATCACTCCTTGTACACCCATTGAGCGCATAATATGCATTCAGTCGCTTCCCGATTGGCATGTCCGTTTTAATCGTATCTGCACTATCAACAAGACATTTCTTTACATCATCAGGACCAAATGATGGGTTTTGTGCAAGAACTAATGCAGCAACACCAGCCACATGTGGAGCTGCCATTGAAGTGCCTTGCTCTGCATTGTACTTACCACCAGGGACTGTAGAGAGTATGCAGGTTGCAGGAGAGCAGCCTGCCCCCTTTCTATTTCCTCCCGGAGCAGCGAGGGTGACTGGTGATCCATAGTTTGAGTACGATGCCCGTTCATCATTTGATCCTGTCGCACCGACAGCAATCACACCTTGACAATTTGCAGGAAAAAAACGAGATGCAAGAATTGGATTTCCTTGTTTATCACCATTCCCCGCTGCTACAATTACGACTACTCCTTTATTACGTGCATAATTGATTACAGTCTGATATGAAGAGTTAGAAGCACAGTCTCCTACTCCACCCAAACTCATATTAATAACATCTGCGCCATTGTCTGCCGCATGACGAATAGCATCCGGAATACTTCCACCAGCTTGTCTATTTTTATTCATTGTTTTTAAGGCCATAAATTTCACATTCCAATTAATACCACTTACTCCTACTCCATTATTTGAAACTGCACCAATAGTTCCCGCTACATGCGTTCCATGTCCCATATCATCCATAGGGTCATTATCCATAGATCGAGGTTCAATACACTGTCCCTGTCCTCCCGAAATTAGAATATTATCACAAGTAACAAAGTCTTTTCCGGCAACAAATGTCCGTCCTTTAAAATCAGGATGATTATAATCAACTCCAGTATCAATAACTGCTACGGTAATTTCATTTGAACCTTTATTAATATTCCAAGCATTTTCAGCCTGAATTTTTTGCAAACTCCACATAGTTGGGTACTGAGGATCATTTGGTACTGCTTGTGTCTCGATATAATAATCAGGCTCTGATGACTCTATTTCATCTAGTTTGTAGAGTGCTTCTCGAATTTTTTGTACATCTGATCCTTTTTTTAAAGCTAACCGATAATGATACATTAGTGTAGGATCGTCTGAATCAAATACAGGCTCATATTTTTCAACACCAAGTGCTTGCAACCGAGTGTGTAATGTATCCCACTGTGCATTTTCTCCTTGAGGGCTCGGAAGATATCATTCTTTAAATTTCACAACAATTTCATCTGCGGTATATATTGCATTTTCGGGTATAGGCTCAAGATCAGGTTTTTGCGATGATTGACGTAAAAATAAAAAAATACCTGAGACGATCACAATAATCAAAACTGTGATAGCTATACCGATTAATAATACATGCGATTGAGTCAATCTCTGTAACAAAGAGGGCTGTTGATTTTCCATACTCAAGTTAGGCGGTCATAGTACCTGTATTGCCATTCACAGTAGTACCCATACCATTTGACGGAGGATACTGTGGCGGTGGCGTGCCTGCTGGTGGTTGACCTGGTACCGGAGGTGCACCATAATACTGCTCTTGTGGAGGAGCTACAGGAGCTTGAGTTAGTGGCATTGGCTGAGTATTTACTGGTGGTTGAGCAGGAGGTACTACACCGTTTTGAGAAGCTACAGGAGGCTGGACGCCTTGTTGTGGCGGTTGAGTTATCTGAGCCTGAGGATTCGTTTGTCCTGCAACAGTCCCTGGAGCTGCAGGATTTTTTGGAACACCTTTGACAAAAGTATATTTCTGATTTGTTGTGTCATAATCAATAACGATGGTGTCTCCTGCCACAAATTGTTTACTAATCAGGGCAATTGCAATCCCGTTTTCAACTGAGCTTTGGATGAGTCTGCGCAACGGTCGTGCACCATACACAGGATCATAACCCTCTTTAGCAAGCTGATCAAGTGCAAGGTCAGTGATCTCAACTTCATATCCTTGTTCTTTTAAGAGTTTTTGAGTTTTGGCAATACCTAATTTTGCAATTTGTGCCATATCACTTTCTGCAAGTGGCTTAAATACGACAAGATCATCAAATCTATTAAGTAACTCAGGTCTGAAAAATTTGTGTAATTCTTCCTGTAACAATTTTGTCAATTCCGCAAAATCGCCTTCTGCTTTTGAATTGCTTCCGAGCTTGAGTTTTACTTCTTGCTTACTATATGCAGTTGTTTCTTTTTCTGCTGATAATGGTTTTTGAGCTTCTTGACCCGTCCCTGATTCTTCTGTCTTTTGAGGTTGTTGTCCATTACCTTCTTTTGCAGGAGTGCCATTCTCTTCTTTTTGTTCTTTACCGGCATTTTTTGCTTTTTCAAGTAAAAACTTTTGAATTACTTGGCTTCCCAGATTAGAAGTGGCAATAATAATAGTATTTTTAAAAGAGATAGTATTTCCTTTGTTATCAGTAAGTCTTCCGTCTTCAAGTATCTGCAGAAGGATATTAAATACATCAGGATGTGCTTTTTCAACCTCATCAAGCAGTACAATGGAGTATGGTTTTGCCCTGACTGCTTCTGTAAGTTGTCCGCCCTCTTCGTATCCAACATATCCGGGAGGAGCACCGATCAGTTTTGCAACTTCATGTTTTTCCATATACTCAGACATATCAAGTCGTATCGTAGCATCGTCACGACCAAACAAAATTTCTGCAAGTGTTTTTGCAAGCTCGGTTTTTCCAACACCGGTAGGACCTAAGAAAATAAATGAGGCAATAGGACGATTTGCCGCGGCAAGACCGATTCTTCCACGACGGACCGCTTCTGAAACCGCTGCAACAGCTTCAGTCTGATCAATAAATCGTTTGTGAATCAGATCTTCAAGATGTAATAATTTTTCACTCTCGTCCTCGGTCAGTTTTGTGATAGGAATTCCTGTCCAGCTGGAAACAACTTTTTCAATATCAGTTTTGATAATATTGTTATCTTGTCGCTTTCCTTGTGCTTTTTGTAGTTTAACCTCAGCAGCTGCCTCACCAAGTAAATCCAGTCCTTTGTCTGGTAAAAATCGCTGACCAATATATTTTTTTGATAAATATACCGCTGCATTTACTGCTTCAGGCGTCATCACAACATCATGGAATTTTTCATATTTAGGCTTGATGACATTCATCATTTCTATAGCTACTTCCTCTGTCGGTTCTGCGACAATAATAGGCTGGAATCTCCGTTCAAATGCTTTATCTTTTTCAAAATACTTTCGATACTCTGCTGTAGTAGTGGTACCGATCAACTGAAGCTGACCTCGAGCAAGATATGGTTTTATAATATTTGAAGCATTCATTGCTCCATCTGAGCCTCCTGCTCCAACAAGCATGTGAATTTCATCAACAAATAAAATTATCTGTCCTGATGCTTGAACTTCCTGAATAATACTTCGCAACCGTTCTTCAAACTCTCCTCTATGTGAAGCACCTGCTACCATAGACGCAAGATCTAACTGAATTACTTTTTTATTTTTAAGTTCTTCAGGTACTTGACCCGCAACAATTTTTTGAGCAAGTGCCTCTACAATTGCCGTTTTTCCAACCCCTGCTTCTCCAATAATAATCGGATTATTTTTTGTTCTCCGCAAAAGAATATGAATCAATCGTTCCAGTTCAGTATCACGTCCTGTTACCGGATCTAACATCCCGTCTTTTGCATTTTGGGTCAGATCGATACTATATTTATCTAAAACTGCTCGTTTTCCACCCCCAACAAAATTGGTATTTTTAGCAAGTTTTTCCTCAACAGCGCCTTTATCCATCCCTTGTGTTTTCAAAAACTCTGCCAGAGTAGCAGCGTTAAAGCGTGCAAGCAAAATGTCTTCAGTGGTAATAAAACTTGCCTGACGAGCTTTTACAGAAGTAAAGGCACTCTCAAAAATCTCCTGTGACTGTGGACTGAGCGTTGGCTGTCCGGTAAATGTTCCCTTTTGTGCTTTTGCCTGAATATCTTTTGCAATTTTTGAAGCATCCATCTGAAATTGTTCAAGGAGCTTATAG
>DAOMRL010000008.1:0-7964 GCA_035445865.1 Candidatus Levyibacteriota bacterium | reverse complement strand
AGATAAGTCCGTACAGTACCTGATCTGGCTCAATAAGCGCTTGTTGGACCCGTTTTGTTTCTTCTTGTGCATGGTGTAATACTTGTGCGGCTCGCGCATCAAGACGTGAAAGAGCAGAAACATTTTCACGTTTACTAGGATCCATACTTGCTGGTTGAGTATCAGGATTTACGCCAGGCTGTGTAGGATCTGGTGTCACAGTAGGAGGCGCAACAGGTACTGTACCAACTGGTGGCGGTTGAGGAACCGTTTGGACATTTGTGACCGTATCAGTTTGCGTAACAACCGGAACAGTTTGAATAATTGTACCTGGTACTATCGGAACGCCTGCCTGAATACCAAAAGATGTAGTTGTTTGCTCTGTTTGACCCGTCTGCACAACTTGAGGTTGCTGAGGGACAGCACCTTGCGCATTTTGGTCATCAGTATTATTTTTTTGATTAAATAAATTTCCAAACATATTACATGTTATCCATTATATACACATTCGTCCTACCAAAACTACACTGCTGGAGGCAGTCCGCCGCTTTGTCCACCTTGGCCAGAGTTCCCAGAATTGTCACCTGGAAGCTTTGGTTCTTCTTGCGGCAGTTCTCTACTTCGCTGCATAGTCATCTCTTTTGCTTCTTCAGTATGTTCGTCTCTACTTACAAGTGTAGACTCTTCTTCTTTTTTCTTATTTGCTGATTCGACTACAGATTTTGCAGCTGCAAGTTTTGCTTTGAGATACGCAACAACTTCTGATTTTGAGAATCCTCCCATAAGCAAGAACGGCAAGATACTTCCAACCATTTCCATACCTTCATTTACTTTTTGTGGTTCAACTGAGGCAAGTAGTGTAATTGCTTCATTAACTTTTTGGATATCACTATTTATCCATTCTTCACGCTCTAACTGTTTACCTTCAAGAGTACGTGGAGGTTCAAGTGTCTCATAATTCTCAACCCACATCTTACGTACTTCTTCATAATCTTCAAGACTTACTTGCTGAACTCGATTTACCACCGGAAGAGTCTGTGTAGCAGTTACGGCTTGAGCTTCCTGCATTGTCGTTGAAACTGATTGTGCAATTGGATCACCAGATTTTTTCTGCTCCTCAACTTTTGTTTTAATATCTTCAATCGCAGCTTTTTCTTCTTCTTTATTAAGTTCTTTCTTTTCAATTTTTTCTGCAGTCTTCAAGACACTACTTGCGAGAGGATCTCCGCCTTGTTGAGCGCCTAATAACTGTGATTTGAGTGTCGTTAATTTCTCTCTTACCCGAGGACTTGCCGTTCCCGGATCAGCAAGTTGTTGCAACAGTGTTCGAAGTTGTGCATCAATATCAATTGTATGAGTAACCGTGGTTTTAATTGCAGCAGAGAGTACTGATGTAGCAAGTGGATTTCCATGCTCTTGCTGTATGGTTAACTTGTCATGTATCTGACTAAATTGTTGTTTTTCGGTTACTGATGTAACCGTTGACGGATTCGCAATTTTCTCAAGAGTATTATGGAATTGAGTAACTTGCTGACGTTCGGTCATATTGTTACTAAGCAACGCTTTTTCATATTTTGCTACGTCCTGCATCTTCGGTACGCTAATATTTACTGAACGCAGTACATCATTGACTTCCCGTACTGCTACCGGCTGGCCCACGCTTGATTGAACATTTGTTGTGATAGGTCTTTCAACAGGAATTGTTGTAGCTCTTTTATTCATAAATGGCAGTTGACGAGCCATCCCAGCAGGAGTTACTTTTCCTGGCGGTGTAGGAGGCATCGGTCCACCTGATGGATTACGAGGATTCAAAAATGCAAAGTTTTTGTTGACATGTTTTGTCATAAATCCGCCAAGCGAGATAGAGTTCATGTAGTCAAGAAAAATGCGAAGAAGTAAAAATGGCAGTAAAATAACTACCCATAACATAATCAGTGCCACAACATATAGCGCAAAAGTATCAGGAAGATTTACTGAATTGTTATACCCGATGGTCTGTCCTGGTCCCCCTAACAAAATGTTGATAGCCGTGGGATAACAATTTGACTGAGCTGCAGGAATAGCAGCACACTCTTTGCCTGGAAGTCCTTGATCTATCTGCAAAAAGGCAAGTGGAATTTTATCTCTCCACATGATAACGAGCCCGTGGAGAAACAGCGCAAACAATGGCGCATACAGAAGCCATCTAAAAAATTCTCCAACCCATATTTTTGCGGTATTTCGAACCGGTGCATAAAAAATCAGAAGTGGAAAAATTGGAGAGACAATCAGGAAAAACCATAAAATGATTTTTCTGACCAATAAAACACCCGTCATGACATAATAGGTAATAGCGGTGAGTTTAACAAGAAGAAGTGAGATAAAAGCAGATTCATCGTATTGTGCTCCAACTGCTCTCAATCCGTTAAAGTCATATCTAAAATCTATATACAAAAGATCAGCAGATGAAATAATTTTTCCATCAGGTTTTAAGAAAAAGCCCTGAATTATATCCCCAATAATATACAAAAACTGGACTAAGGCAAATGACAATGTAACTAACACAATAATTGCCATAAATCTTGGCACAAATCGCATAATAGTAATGTTTTGTCCGCGGGTAATGATAATAACTCCGGCAGTACCAAGTACAAAAAGCAACATTACTGCATATACGATGTTTCGTACCAGTGCCCAAAACTCTGTGAGAGGATTGTTACTATTGTCACAGGTATCATTAACTTTTTTTACACAGATCCAGTCATAATTTTCCAGTGCCCAATTTAAAAAATCGTTTGCCCGACTCGCAGTTTTACCGACAAAGGTAACTTCAGGATCTTCGACATAATCAGGTGTTACCTGACCAGACGGAATAGTGGTTGCATAGCTCGGAACATTAGAAGCAAAAAAAACTCCAAAAACAAAAAGGAATAATAAAAGCTTGGGCAGTAGTCGTTTCATATGTATATCTTTAACTAAATCCAGGAATTTGCAGTACACCAGTGATAATCTGGACAAAAACAAATCCAAATACAGCAAGAAGCAATCCAAGGATTGCGTATAAGATGTATTCTTTGCCTTTTTGTAATTTTTCAGGACTGCCTTGTGAAGTAAGGATAAAATATCCTCCTATAATCAGATAGAGGAGTGAGATCATCCCAATAACGGATAATCCTATTCCATAAAATTTTTCCACAAATCCTATCGGATCATTAGGCACACATCCGAAATCTGTATTAACTTCATTTGGACCACACGGCATACCTTAATAGTAGCACAAACGGTAAAATCAATACAAACAGTAGGAGAAAGAAGTAAGAGTACTTAGAGGTTATTATTTCTCGTCCACGACTTCACCTTCAACAGGTTCATCGCTGTCTTTATCTGAAGATTTGTTATCATTATTCTGTTCAGCTGAGCCATCTGACGTAGAAGCATCTTCTATGTTCTGGCTCCCATCTTCTGTTTTCTGATCTTTATACAGAGATTCTCCAATTTTTTGCAGACTTTCAGAGAGTTCATTTGTTTTTGTCTCAATTTTTTCTTTATCATCTCCTGATACTACTTCTCTAACTGCAGAGATTTTTTCTTCAATTTCTTTTTTCAATTCTTCCGCTACTTTGTCACCTGCGTCTTTGAGTGATTTCTCTGCAGTAAACACGAGATTTTCTGCATGATTCTTTGTTTCAATCAGCTCTTTTTTCTTTGCATCTTCTGCAGCATTTTTTTCTGCTTCTTGTGTCATACGTGAAACCTCTTCATCGGTAAGTCCAGTTGATCCGGTAATTTTAATGCTCTGCTCTTTGCCGGTAGCTTTATCTTTTGCAGTAACTGACAAAATACCTGAGGCATCAAGATCAAAACTCACTTCAACTTGTGGAACACCACGAGGAGCAGGAGGAATACCATCTAAAATAAATCGTCCCAGCGATTTATTATCAGCAGCCATTGGTCGTTCTCCTTGTACAATAGAGATCTCTACCTGTGTCTGATTATCAGCAGCAGTTGAAAAAACTTGAGATTTTTTAGTTGGAATTGTCGTATTTCTTGGAATAAGAGGAGTTGCAACTCCACCTAATGTTTCAATACCCAGTGTAAGTGGGGTAACATCAAGGAGTAATACATCTTTCACATCCCCGCCAAGTACTCCTGCTTGTACAGCAGCACCGATTGCCACAACTTCATCAGGATTTACACTTTTATTAGGTTCTTTGCCAAAAAACTTGGTCACTTCTTCGACAATTTTTGGCATGCGAGTCATACCGCCAACGAGGATTACCTCATCAACTTTTTCAGCTGTTACTCCAGCATCTTTTAATGCGTCTTCAACGGGTTTAAAGGAACGCTTTATCAGATCTTCAACAAGTTGCTCTAGCTTACTACGAGTAAGCTTCATTGTCAGATGCAACGGACCTGACGGGCCCATGGTAATAAATGGCTGATTGATCTCTGTTTCTACTGAAGATGAAAGCTCAATTTTTGCTTTTTCTGCAGATTCCTTTAGTCGTTGCAAAGCCTGCGGATCTGCCATCAAATCAACACCATGTTCTTTTTTAAATTCATCTGCTAAGTAGTGGATTATTACAGAATCAAAATCATCTCCGCCTAAATGAGTATCTCCATTGGTTGCTTTTACTTCATACACTCCTTCCCCTAACTCTAAAATTGAGATATCAAATGTGCCGCCACCAAGATCATATACAGCAATTGTATGGGCATGTTTTTTATCAAGCCCGTACGCAAGAGCAGCAGCAGTTGGTTCGTTAACAACTCGCAGTACTTCAAGACCTGCAATTTCTCCTGCTTGCTTTGTTGCTTGGCGCTGTGCATCGTCAAAATATGCAGGGACTGTAATAACTGCTTGTGTTACGGTGTCACCCAAATAACTTTCTGCATCTTTTTTAAGTTTTTGTAAAATCTGAGCTGAAATTTCTTGAGGAGTATATGTTTTACCATCTACTTCAACAACAGCCATACCATCACGGCCTTCTTTGATTGTGTACGGAATTCTTTTTAGCTCATCTTGGACAACTGTATCTTTAAATCGATGTCCCATCAAACGCTTAATAGAATATATTATTCTCTTAGTTTTGAGAGCCATTTGGCGTTTTGCCACATCACCTACTACCCGTTCTACCGGATCTACCACAGACGGAGTAACATTTCGACCTTCTGATGAAAAAATCACTTTTGGTGATCCACCTTCCATCACAGCCACTGCTGAATTTGTTGTTCCTAAATCAATACCTATTATTTTTGCCATATTTTTAATTTCCTTTCCCTACTTTGACCAGTGAAGGTCTCAATGTTTTTTCAAACAGTGTAAACCCTGGTCGTACTTCTTCTGTCACAATATCTGCTTCACCCTCTACTGTCTCTATACACTCCATTATATCAGGATTAAAAGACTTGCCAACTGTTTCAATTCTTTTGACCCCTACTTGATCTAGTGCATCATACAATGTTTTGATTGTTAATTTCAACCCGTCATCTTGAACATACTTTTCTGCTAAGAACAATGTATCAAACGACGGTAACAATCGCTCTAACAGTTCTCTATTCGCAAATTTAATATACTCAAGTCTTTCCTCAGCAACTCTTTTTTCAAGATTTCGATAATCAGCAACAGCCCGCATATATTGATCTTCTAATTCTGCTACCTTAGTCTTCAGATCTGATACGTTAGGTTCTTTTATATCAGTCTCAAGAACTTCTGCTTCTTGCTCTGAGATATCTTTTTTCTTTTTATCGTTCATAACAATCTATTACCAATCTGCAAGCTCAGTGACCAAATGTCCATAATATCTCACGCATGGCACAATCAATTCATATCTCAATCGTGCTGGTCCAACAACGCCAATTGATCCTTGATGATTACTCCGTGTCGTAAATTTCGAAAACACAAATCCATATGGACGCAGAGATTCTAGATCAAATTCTTCACCAAACAATACTGCATAATCACTCTCTATTTTTTTTAAAATCATGTCAAAATGGGTAACATCATCTAACAAAGATAAAAGATTTTTTGTGATATCTATATCATAAAATTCAGGCATATCTAAAATATTTGAGTATCCTGAAAAATATATATCTCCTTCTTGTGTAGTCGCAACTGCAAGTGTTCCTGTTTGGTGAGAAAGACTACGCGTTAATTGTCTATAAAAACGAGATTCTGCAGTTCTGAGATCCCAAACCTTTTCTTTGGCTTCAACTTCGTCTGCAACAGACATAGTACGCTCTTTCATGAGCTCATTAACATATAGCTTTAATGCTTTACTAGTAGGGACTCGTCCTGAAGATGAATGAGGTTTTGCAAGATAGCCCATCTTTACCATGTCAGCCATCTCATTACGAATTGTAGCAGGAGAGACACCAATATCGTATTTTTTTTCAAGTGTTTCACTCCCAACAGCTTCTGCTGTCTCAATATATTCTTTAACAATATTTTTTAAGATCTCAACTTGTCGTTGTGATAGGTCGTACATAATGAAAACTCAAGATAAATATTTTGAGCATTAGCAAAATGATAGCATGACTGCTAATCTTTGTCAAGAAGTTACTGACAGCTTACAGTTTTACAGCTGCCTTGTGATTGATTAGGAAGTTTTTGGCAAACAACCTGACCTGTTTGTCCTGCAGGACAACTTGGAGGATTATTGGCACAATTTGCATCTTCAGTACAAACAGCTGCTCCAGAACAGCTTGCAATGGAATAATTGTCAGTACTACACGTTGCTACCGGACTACATACAGGACATTGAGTGTCAGATGTTCCGAATCCACAAGAAAAATTACCTGATTTATCTGGACAAGGTTGACCTTGAGGCACATATGTACTTTTTACATCAAAACAGGATGTCCCTGTCTGAGAACACGTATATGAAGAATTTGCCACACAATCTTTTCCAGTATTGTTATCTTCACACACTTGTTCATTAGAGTGGCACTGACCTGGACATTGTTGAGAAGTAGCAGAACTTGCAATTTCAAAACATTTATTTTGATTTACACAATGGAGATCAGGAAAAATACTACAGTTTCCCACTCCGAATGCATCTTCACATTCTTTTAAATCCTTAAATCTATAATCACATTTTTTTCCTGAATCTGTACATGTGCTATTTTCCATTGATACATTTTTCTCTATACAGCAGATTTCTCCTGCAGCAGGACATTTTACACCTATCCCGCTTTCTGCTTTTTGAAAACATGAGAACTCTGGTTGCACGTCATTCTCAGTCACACAACTTGCTCCTTGAAAATCAGAACATTGAGAAATAATATTCGCTCCAGGATCTTCGTCTTGAATTGATTGGAAAGGTGCTGCTTGCTGACGATTGTCTTGATTTTGCTCTATTACATTAAGCGTTATCGGCACGGTAATTGCTAACAACAATATACCAACAATAGGAATAATACGCGTATTTGATTCGAAGATGTAAGCAATGAGCTTGGATACTTTCATGGAGATAGACTATCTCACAATTGTTATGTTCAACGGAGATGGAGCTGCGAGTACATTTTTATTTGTCTCTATTTCAGTTATCATTGACTTATCGAGTACGTCAATTACCGTCTCTGTTGCCGATGATTGTGGGTTAAGTGTAAATGACAACTGTGCAACTACTCCCGTACCTTGTTTGCTCGTAAGCATAGGATTAATTCCAAACCAATATGATACGCGTCCTCGTTGTGGGTCTACTTCATTAATAAAATTATTTGAATTGCCTTGCCCACCAAAAAAGTTTTGTTCTGGAGTAGTCATAGTCACATTAGTTAACACTTCAGGATCATACATGAGTTCAAGCTGAACTCCATCTACCTCATATTCTTTTGTATCAACTATAATATCTACTGTTGTAGTCGCTGTGTTGCTAGCAAGTACTACTTCGTTTGGGGAAAATATAATTTCAGCAGTTTTTGCAGGATCTTGTTGCAAAACAACTGGTTCCTGTTGGTCAGTAGCCGGTCTACGCTCATTACGAATAGCCAACACAACAAGT
>DAOMRL010000007.1:0-19130 GCA_035445865.1 Candidatus Levyibacteriota bacterium | reverse complement strand
GAGCTGGATATCATTGCAGGCAAAGATCTACCCAGTGAATCACAATTTTTTATTGATGAAAAGTTTAGTGATAAAACTTGGAATATTGGGTATTATCAGATACAAGATACCCGCTTGTATGGGTTGGATATCGTACCTCCCTCAGTAGAATTTTCAGTACACGATTACGATAAATTTGTACGCACACTATTACCCACAGTATCAGAACAAACGCTTCCGGTATTTGTCGGTGGTTCAAATTTTTACATTTCAGCACTTCTCACTAGTATAGAAACAGCTACTATTCCTCCAAATCCTACACTTCGAAAAGAATTAACTGGTAATACAGTAGCGCAACTTCGCAATATACTTCATGATATCGATAGAGAGCGCTTGCTCTCAATGAATGACTCAGATGGAAATAATCCTCGGAGGCTCACTCGTGCAATAGAAGTAGCAAAATGGAAAAAAAACAATACAATTCAAGTAAAAGAAGCAGTATTAGATGGGTATGAAGTGCTTCATATCGGACTTACCGCACCACTTGAATATCTGAGAACAAAAATTGATGCTCGGGTAGATACTCGGATTGCACAAGGTGCAGTTGCTGAAGCAGAGGAGCTCTTTAAACAGTTTGATTCTTTATCTGGAAATGTAAAAACTGCTAATGGGTACAAACAATTATTTGAATATTTAGACAACAAAATTTCCTATGAAGACGCAATACAACAGTGGAAATTTTCCGAATATCACAATGCAAAAAAGCAACTAACGTGGATTCATGGTGATAGCAAGATAAAAAAATACTCTATTCTTGATGATCATTTTCCGGATACTGTATTGCATGATATATTAATGTTTTTAGAATAAACAATACTATAAGCTTTATTTTATGCGTAAAATAGTGTATAATAGATAGTGGCTCTGGGAAGAAGAGCTGCGACCGCATGAGTAGTTATCGTGTGGAGGAAAGTCCAGACAGCATTAAAGATGGGGACGGGGCGTAAGCCCCGACTAGAAGCCTCGATTTAATCGAGGTGAATAGCTGGTGTTCTAACTCTTTACTCACAAGTGGAGTTGGAAACAGGGATTGAAACAACAATTCCTGAGAGTCACAGAGACGAGTGAGTGTGAAACGAATGATAATCCCACCCGCTGCAACCTCCGAATGGCCGAGAGATGCTTTATCTCGCTAGTATAGGCCGAAGCTTGAGGGCATTAGATAAATAGCAGTAAAAAACAGAATCTGGCTTACTCTCTTCCCATTGCCAATAAAAAACCCGTCGCGAAAGTGATGGGTTTTTTTGTGGCAATATTTCTTACATATTTATTAATTGACTTATATAGAATATACATGATATGTATTAAGGAGGAGGGTACAATGGATAAATTACCAACTGTTAAAGAACAGAAAAAGATAAACATTAAAAATTTTGAATCTTTGGCTAAAAGAGTGAAAAATATCTTTGAAGAAGAAAGTATTATTATTGAAAAAATGAATACAGATGAAAATATTAAAAGCAGAAAATTTTTATTCAAATCTTAATAATACTCATTTACTTCTAGATACCAGTGTTTTTATAGATGCGTTTTTACATCCTGCAGAATTTGGCAGACTATTTAATGAACTAAAAGAACAGAGTGTAACTCTAGTTACAATTGATCCTGTCAAAATAGAGTTTTTAAAAGGGATTCAAGATACAAAAAAATTTGAAGAGAAAAAAGCATTTATAGATCAAATAATTGATATTTGTTTGCCAATCTCAAGTGAAGTAATTAAAAACTTATATAGTTTAGTAAAAGATTATCAGGATAGCGGAAAAATACTATCAATTACAGATTTATTAATTGGAGCAACACTTAAACATTATCCAGGTAGTCTCTATCTTCTTACAAAAAACCCCCGTGATTTTCCCACTACTATTTTCAAATTTACAACTCATATGACATTATTGCATCAAAAGGCCCTTCAAAGTTATGGTGTGTACGTGTTTGATAAGGCAAAAAGGTAGTTTATCTATCATACGGACAATCTTGAGGGCATGATGTTGGTGTCTCTCCTTCAGGGCATCCTATTGCATCGCAGGTTATATCTTCACAAACTCCATTTCCACAGGAAATTTGTTCGGTTGGTGGAATAAGTCTTTTCTTTTCTTCTTCACTCAATTCTTGAGTGAATGATCTCTTATCAGGTGTCATACAACGAGCAGGATATGATTCCATGATCGGATATCCTGCAGCTGCACACTCATCAAAGTTTGAGATAGCTGCAATTTTTTGTTTATTTAAAAATGATCCAAATCCTAAAATCGCAAATGAGAGACCAATAAAAAAGATAAACGCAAATAAAAGTTTCTTCATATTCTCATTATACATAATACAGATTTATGCATTACACAACATCTTGTATTCACAGTTTTGGCATAAAATACTTTTACTACATTTAAAATCACTGCTTTCAATTTCTTGAATTTTTGTCTGAATTGCTTTTTGTGTATATTCAATATCATCTTGAGTTATTTGTTGAGACATCATATTCCCTGTTTCTAAATAGAGTAGTGAAACAGTGATCTCTTCAGGTTTTTTTCCTAAAAATTCATTTTTAACTTGGGTGGCAGCCAGTGCATACAGTCCAAGTTGAAGTTGATAAGATCGCTTTGATAACTTTTCAGGTTTACCGGTTTTGTAATCAATGATCTCGATCCCTCCGTCTGGTCTTTGGTCAATACGATCTATAAAACCGGATACTTTTATTGGTTTTTCTGTTGGATCGTCATTTTTATTTATGAAAAAAGAAAATGGTTGTTCTAATGCAAGTGGTGGATTGCTAGGATTGTAATATTGTTTAAAATAGAGTTTGAGAATCTTTTCTCCTTTGGCAAACATTTCTTTTTCATATGGCTTTGACATGTATCCTTCAGAGCGCCAATTTTTTCTCAATAACTTGAGAAATTCATCTTGAGATATTGCTTTTTTTTGCATAGATAACTCGTGCAAATTTCTGAGTGTGTCATGGATTGAAGATCCAAAACTGAGAGGAGCAGTATTTGGAGTAGGAATATTGAGAAGATATCGTGCTTTAAAATGGAGCGGGCAGATATCAAATGCTTGTAGTTGAGAAAATGATACTGCATGAATTTTTAATGGCTCTGCAAGTGGTGAGTCTACAGTTGTAGGCATCTGTGTGTAATCTTTTGTTGCTTCAAGTAGTGTAAGCTGTGTCGGGGTATGTTTTTCTCCCTGACGCAACAGCTCTTCAGGTAGTGCTTCGTAAATAAAAGGGGACAGTTTTTTTTCTCTTTTTCCTTCCGCATAAAACTTCGAAGCAGTAAAATAGAGCCGATCTTTTGCTCGTGTCATCCCTACATAAAACAATCTTCTTTCCTCTTGTATATGAAAGTCACCGGTTGGTAAGACCTCTTTAACTAAATTATCAGGAATTGGTAATGTTTCTTTTCGAGCACGGGAAGGAAATCTATCCATAACAAGATTTATTAAAAAGACAACAGGAAACTCAAGACCTTTACTGGAATGAACAGTCAAAATTTTGACAGCATTAAAGTCTTTCCAGTCAACTTCTTGGACAAGCGGGCTATCACCCATCTCCATCATCAGATCGATCCATTCAACAGTTGAATAGAGTGTTGCTTCTCTGTTGAGTGTTTCGTATGTTTTTATTTTGTCAAAAAACCGTGCAATGTTTTGTGCGATCTGTTCTTCTGCTTGTGTTTTGTACTCAATGAATTTTTCAAAAAGCCCAGTGTCAGTTAAAAAATAATAGAGAATCTGTCCTGCACTATCTACTTTTGAACGCTCTATATGTCTGACAATCATAGTATGGATTTTAGCAATTTTAGTTTTTGCGTCATCACTTATTGGTGACTCATCTGAACGCTCTAATGCTTCAAAAAAAGATATATTTTTCTTTCGGGCAAATTGTAGAAGAAAAGTAATGTCTCGCATAGACAGATTAAACACGTTCATCTGGAGAACACGAAAAAGGGATACCGTATCTTCAAGGTTTGCCAGTGATCGCAGATATGCAATCAAATCTTTTATTTCATCACGTTGAAAAAGTTGAGCAGGTCCTAAAAATTGATAAGGAATTCGAAGTCGTTGGAGAGCTTGAGTGATCGGTTGTGCATGGTTGTTTGCTCGCACAAGAATCGCCATATCAGCGTATGTGTACAAACCATCTTTTTCAAGTTCTTGAATTTTCCGGACAATTATTTCTGCTTCTTCATCAACCCGAGTTGTATACAAAAATTCAATTGGCAGACCATTATCTTTTCTATTGCTGGTTAATTTTTTATTAATTTGTTCAAGTACTTCGAGTCTATTTGGATTATTATTTTGGATCATGATATATGCTCGATCAAGTATCTCTTGTGTTGACCTGTAATTACGGGTGAGTGTTGTGATAGTAGTGTTAGGATAATTTGTTCTAAACTGAATTACATTTGATAAAGCAGCTCCGCGCCATCTGTAGATTGCCTGATCGTCATCGGCAACGACCGTAATATTTTGCTTTTTGCCTGCTAACAGAAGCGCAAGAGTATTTTGCGCAAAGTTAGTGTCCTGAAATTCATCAATCAATAAAAATTTAAATTGATCTTGATATTTTTTTAATATATTTTTTCTTGTGCGAAAAAGAACCAAAGTTTGTGCAATGATATCTGAAAAATCAAGCATTCCTTCTTTTAATTTCATCTCTGTATAGTGACTATATGCGTTTGCTAACTCTAAGTTTTTTTCCGCTTCTTCTTTATCTTCATCGTTTTGAATTTTTAGTTTTGAATTTTGAGCTTTGGCCCACTTGAGATATTCAGTAGGAGATATATCTTCGTCTTGTAAACGGGCAAAGTGTTGTAGCATTGCTTCAATAAATTTATTTGGGTTACCGAGTGGGCGAAAGTAATTAAGTTTGAGTGAAAATAGTTGTTTTTTAAGAAAAATAACTGAATCTGACTCAGTCATGAGTTTGTAGTTTGGATTGAGTCCAATATGAATTCCTTCTTCCCTCAAAATTGTATCGCAAAAAGAGTGGAAGGTCGAAATCCATAATTGAGAGTATCCATATGGCATAATTCTATCAACTCTTTCTTCCATTTCTGTGGCAGCCTTCTCTGTAAAAGTGAGTGCTAAAATTTCACCTGGATCAAGTTTTTTATCTGAGATCAGATGTTTGATGCGTTCAGTGATAACTGTTGTTTTTCCAGTGCCTGCACCGGCTATAATAAGCAAGGGACCATCACCATGATAGACTGCTTTTTTTTGTTCTGGATTTAATTTAGGAGGATTCATATACGCATTGTATCAGATACTAGCACTATAATAAATAAAGTGATAATAAGATAGTATTTTTAATTTAGATTGATATATAAAGCTAAATTAAATGACATCTTTTAATATATATTGATATACTATGTTAGTTAAAGAGTCTAATTGATAGTAAATGATACCGTGTTTTTGTACTTGCATTTTATAAAAATTCATTCTAAACTGAAAACTACAGTACTTAAGAGCAATTTATGAAAAAAAATACACTTCGTGAGCTTCTTCGTCATCGCAGAATAAATTATATTGCTGATTATGATGATACTGTACAAACTCTCAAAAGTCTTGAATTCGCCTGGTCAAATCTTCCCGAAGATATTACCGATGATGAACGGTATATGTTCATTGAGTTGATTGAAAATGTTGTTAAACTGCACAATCGTCTTGACTCAAACTATGGATCAATAGATAGTGATAAAAACTAACGAGTAATTTTTTCTACTAACAAGTCATCTTCTTCCATTTGTAATCTATTTGTCGCAGTGATTTTTTGACCCAGTTTTCCAAATCCGCTTTGTACCTCAGACATCATATTTGAAGAGTTATTAATATGTTTTGATAATGTCATCAAATGATCATCTACTTTTTGATAATCGCTTTGAATTGCTTTTAAGCTTTGAAGAATTTCATGAGCTTTTTGACTGATTTTTTGTCCTTCAAATCCCATCATGATAGCTCTAAGATAGGCATAAAATGTCATTGGAGACACGGGAAGAACTCGTTTTGTAGATGCGTATTCGTATAGTGCTACATGATTGATCATTTCATAGTACACAGATTCAGACGGTACATACATAAGTGCGTAATCGATAGTACCTTCACTGGGTAAAATATATTTTTTACTGATACTATCAACATGTTTTTTAACATCAGATATAAATTGTTTTTCTGCAACTAATTTTTCTGAGTCATCCTGTGCGCCTTGCATTTTTCGGTATGCTTCCAACGGAAATTTTGAATCAACCGGTATGATTCCTGCTTCTGTTTTGATTGCAGCATCAACGATAGTCCCATTTTTAAATGCATATTGAAGGTGAAATGAGCTTTTGGGGAGCATCTGTCCAAGTAATTCTTTTAGTATTTGCTCGCCCATATTTCCTCGGAGTTTTGGTGATCTGAGGAAATCCTGTAATTCTTTCATGGATTTGCCAATTTCTGACATCTGTGCGATTTCTTTTTGCACAGTTGAGATGACTTTTGTAGCATTTTCTAAGCGTTCATTGAGTGCTTGAGAATTTTGCATGAGTGATGTGTTAACCGTCGAAGTGCTTCGTTCCATGCTTTCTTGCATGGACTTCAGCCAACTCACAAGATTTTGATCAGTTTGGTTTTGGGAAATTTTTTTGTTAATAAAAAAAATAATGGTAGCAAATCCGAGAATAAGTGTAATGATAATAGGCAGTGTAGATTCCATGTGTGCTATGTATTCTATCACATGGTTCCAATATCATTTTATTAAAGGATGGTTATGTATTTCTTCTAAAACAACCTTAACATACGGTGAAATATTATAGGTATCAATTTCTGAATAAGTGATCCATTTGAAATCTGAATGTTCATGACTTATGGCTACTTCTTGATTTTGATCCTTCATTTCACCTAAAAAGAAAAGTTCTAAAAACTGCTTGTTTGGATCTGTCTCATGCAGATAATTTCTTACTGCCAGAACGTAGCGTGTGATGATATCAAGACCAACTTCTTCTTTATTTTCTCTTGCAGCTGCATCACTTACTAATTCTCCGAAATCTACTTTCCCTCCAGCTAACTCCCAGTAACCAGGCATAAAAGAATCATTGTCTGCGCGTTTTGCTATGAGGAATTTTCCATCTCTTTGTATAAATGCTGAAGCGACAATCATAGTGGTTTGATTATTCATATATCTTATTTATTTATCTTATTTTTTTCTAATACTTGGTAGAGTGCGATACCAAGAGATACCATAACGTTAAGACTTTTGTTGATTCCCAGTTGCGGAAGCTGTACTATTACATCACTTGCGTCTAATACTTCACGGCTTACACCATCTGATTCATGACCGACAACAAGTGCTATTGGCAGAGAGTAATCATACTCATCATATGGAATAGCGTTATCATCTAATTCAACTGAGACAATTTTTATTTTTTCATTTTGTTCTCTTAGCTTAACTACTGCATCTAGTGCAGTAGGAAGATATTCCCAATCAATCCATTGCCATGTAGATACAGATGCTTTTTTGATTCGTGAGTTTGGAGGTGTTTCGGTTCCTGCACAAAGAAATACTTTTTTGACCCCAACTGCATCAGCAAGACGAAAGACAGCACCAACATTGTATGTATCTAAAACATTATCAAGAATAATGTATATTTCCTGCCGATTTTTTTTAATTTTTTTTACATCTTCTTCAGTCGGTATATATTCTCTTAGTTGTTGTGCTCCTAATTTTTGCATATTAAATGATTGCGGAATTAGCTAATGCTTTGCGTAGTTTCTGTATTGTTCTCAGCGTTTTTCTGTGGAGTTTGCTCTATTTTCTTTGCTCCCTGCACTTCTAAGTCTTCTTTTTTCCAGACAGCAAAATCACAATTTGGATAGTTACCACATCCAAAAAATGTTCTGCCTCGTTTTGTGCGTTTCATAATAACTCTTCCTTCGTCTTTTGGACATAAATATTCTGTTTCTAACTGAAAAGATTTTTTATATGTACAGTCGGGAAATCGATTACATGCATAAAATTTTCCAAATTTACTTCTTCGTAACACGATGTCTCCTTCTTTGCACTCAGGACATTTTTCTCCGGTGGTCTCTTCTTCTACTGCAATTTTTTCTACATCTTGTACTTTTTCTATATCTTGAGCAAACGGACCATAAAATTCTTTTAATAACTGTGTCCATTCTTGGGTGCCATTTGCAACATCATCTAATTTATCTTCCATACTTGAGGTAAAAGGGATATCATCAATGTTAGGGAAATGAAGAACTAAAAATTGGGTGACTGCAACACCCACTGTTGTCGGGACAAATTTATTCTCTATTTTTTCGATATATCCACGGTCAGTAATGGTTGAGATAATAGGTGCATAGGTAGACGGGCGACCAATACCATGTTTTTCAAGTGAGGAGATAAGCGATGCTTCGTTATATCGTGGAGGAGGATTTGAGTTATGTGTGGTGATTTTTGTTTCAGTATGTTTGAGTGTCTCACCTTTGGTTAGCGGAGGGAGCATGTTTTCTTCTTCTTCAAAATACCAAAGCTTCAAAAATCCAGGGAACTGCAATACTCTTCCATTTGTCTCAAAAAGATATGTCTTCTCATTTTTACTCTCAACTTGTACTTTGGTAGAAGCGTACACTGCTTCTGCCATCTGGGTTGCAACTGCGCGTTTGTAAATCAGTCCATAGAGTTTTGCATACTCTCTTCCAAGTGTACTTGTCACTTCTGTAGTTTTATCAACAGCAGAGGTTGGTCTGATCGCTTCGTGTGCCTCTTGTGCCATTTTTGATTTGGTTTTGTATGCGCGTGGAGCAGTTGATAAATATTCTTTTCCAAATGTTTTTTCAATAAACGATCTACTGGATGTAATAAAACTTTGGGAAAGATTAAAAGAATCAGTACGATGGTAGGTTATAAAACCTTCTTCATATAATCGTTGAGCAATACTCATAGTTCGTTTACTTGAATATCCAAGTCGTCGGTATGATTCTTGGGTAAGGGTTGAAGTGGTAAATGGAGGATGTGGTGAACGTTTTGTGTCTTTTTGGATAACATCAGTGACAATGTAACTTCCTGAGTCAAGAACTTTTTTTATTTCCTCAATATGGCTTTGTGCCAACAAATTAAATGTATATTTGTACTCTCCATCATACAACGTTAATTTTTCTGATTTTTCAATTTTTTCTCCATCAATTGAGATAAGTTCAAATTCAATTGGAGTAGTGGCATCTTTTTGGGTGAGTAATACAAATATTCTAAAATATTCTTTTGATTCAAATTTCTTTATTTCATCTTCACGTTCAACAATAAGTCGAAGGGCAATTGATTGTACTCTGCCTGCTGAGAGTTTTCTTTTTACTTTTTTCCAGAGAACCGGAGATAGTTTGTATCCTACAATACGATCAAGTATTCGTCTTGCGGTTTGCGCAGCAACTAAATTATCATCAATTGTTCGCGGATGTGTTAACGCTTCTTCAATTGCTTCTTTGGTAATTTCATGAAACACGATTCTTTTGAATTCTTTTCCTTTTGTATCAAGAATTTCTTTGAGATGGAATGCAATTGCTTCTCCTTCACGGTCAGGATCTGTTGCCAGAAGTATTGTCTTTGCGTTTTTTACAGTTTTTTTCAGTGACTCAA
Organism: Candidatus Levyibacteriota bacterium; assembly: GCA_035445865.1. Taxonomy (GTDB): domain Bacteria; phylum Patescibacteriota; class Microgenomatia; order Levybacterales; family GWA1-39-11; genus JBDHUV01. Next base: position 9,481 of record DAOMRL010000007.1, on the reverse strand, counting down.
CTGTTTTTCTTTTTTCTTTTGGTATGACATATTTTGGTGTAAAGTTATCTTCTATCTCAACACCTAAATTACTTTTTGGAAGATCTCTGATATGTCCAAGAGATGCTTCAATGTCATATTCGCCTTTGAAAAAACGATTGAGCGTTTTTGCTTTAGTTGGTGATTCAACAAGTATTACTGTTTTCATATTTATAGATAATTAGTATAACAGATAAGAACTTTTTTCCTTCTGTTCAAATGAGGATTCTATACTATAGGTAAACACTTTGTCAATTATATGAGGTGTAACTCAGGGTGTGCTGTGACTTCTTGCCATGGTATAGGGGAGTAATTGAGTGCTGCATATGCTCCAATCATTGCTGCGTTATCACTGGTAAATTTTTTTTCTGGAAAGAAAAAATCAATTTTTAAATTAGAATTTCTCATTTCGATTTTAAACGCATCTGTTAAATACTCATTTGCACTAACACCTCCACCCAGAAGAATAGTTTGACAGTTATATTTCTCTGCTGCTTTGAGTGTTTTATATACTAATACATCAGCCACAGCGTCTTGTACTGCATAACATATTTCGTCTATCTGTTGCTCAGAGAGATTTTTTTGTTTTTGAATATAACGAGCAGCTTCTGTTTTGAGTCCTGAGAAAGAAAAATCAAAATCATCTGAATTTTTTAGAGCTCTGGAAAATCTGATAGTTTTTTCTTTTGCATTTTTTGCTTGTTTTTCAATTTCAGGTCCTGCTGGATACTGGAGATTGAGTACTCTTCCTATTTTATCCATTGCTTCTCCAGCTGCATCATCACGAGTACCACCAATCCAGGTATATTTTCCATGATCCTCAAAATACAAAAGATCTGTATGTCCTCCCGATACAATAAGACCGATAAACGGGAAGCTAGGTTGTCTGTTGTCAGTTGTCGTAATAAAGTTAGCGTATAGATGTGCGAGTAAATGATTTACCGGAATAAGAGGTTTGTTATAGATAACCGATAATGTTTTTGCTGTTTCAATTCCTATAAGAAGTGATCCGATCAATCCCGGTCCATGTGTTATGGCAATTGCATCAATTGATGTAGACAGTATATGCATAGCTTTTTGATATGCAGATTGTGTGTCAGAGAACTTTTCGTTTTGTGACGCAAGGAGTGCAGTACATATAATAGGAAGTATATACTCTAATTGAGCACGAGCAGCTTTTTCAGGAATTATCCCTCCAGTTAAGGCATGGAGATCGCTTGATGAGGCAAGTGACGAAGAGATAACAATTGGCAGACTGGTGTTGTTTTTTTCAACCACAGCAGCACTTGTCTCATCACAACTTGTTTCAATACTAAGAATTCTCATGGAAGAAAAGAAGTTATTCGATATTCTCGAATGTTATTGTTGAGTCTTCTGTGATTTTTAATGTGTCAGCCATTCCGGCATTTACTTCTAACACATAATTTGCAGGAGCTTTTGGCATATATCAACCGGTTGAACATTTTTTTTGATATCAACAACTTTTCCGTCGTCAAGATATATTATATCCAGTGGAAAATTCATATTTTTCATCCAAAATCCGTATGGTTTTTTTTCTTCAAAAACAAATAACATGCCTGTCTTTTCATTGAGAGAACGACGATTTGAAAGTCCTTCCATACGTGATTTTTCATCTTTGGCTATTATCAGACGGATTTCTTGTCCGTTAACATCTGCACGTGCTTGTGAGACAAAAGGCAGATTAAAATCAAATGAAGTTACTCTCCAGATAATGAGTGCAAGGACGAAGATTACCAGAGCACCGTATAAAATAAATATTTTTTTCATAAGTGATTGGTATTGTACAGCATTATAGGTTAAATATTCAACTCCTTTATGATATTTGTGGACGCATGATCTTCTATCCTATCAATAACCTCGACAATCTCAGCATTTATTTTTTCTGCTTGGGGTTTTATATAGGTAATAACTGCATCACCTTTGGTGACGGCAAAGAAGCGTGGGTGTAGTGAAAATATCAAATTTTCATATTCGCTATCTGATCTGAAAAATGGAAGTGGAATTATATAATCGATCATAGTTAAATGTGAAAGTATGTAAGTGCGATCTTGCTGTGAATGAATAGGTCGATTGTTCCCTTTTAATAGTTTGATTTTTTCATCACTTTCAACAAGTACAATGAGTTTTCCTCCTATTTTTTTTGCTTCTGTCAAAAATCTAATGTGTCCCGGATGTAAAACATCAAAACAGCCACCTGCTAGAATAATAGGATCTTTAATCGTGTGTATTACATCTGCTACTGTATCAATGGTTAAAATATGTCCCATACAATGGTAATCAAAAAAAATAAAAAAAATTAAATTGAAATTGCGTTTTATCCTTCTTTTGTGCCTTTGAGGTAGACAGCTCCCCATGGGCGGTAGCGGGTAGTGTAGTTATCAGAAATATGTACCTGTCCGTCTTTCATAACAGTTCTGCTAAAGGTAACAACTGCGCCTGGTGCAGCATACTCAACTTGTTTGATCGTATCTTTAGGGAGTGTTGGATCGTCTTGATAAACAGGTGCTGGAGGCGGAGATTGTGATGAAATGACAGGAGTTGTAATCGAAACTTCCCGCCCGTCTTTTGTTCCGTACATAGTAAAAGTAAGGGTCAGAGTTGATGGATCTACATACGATTGTATGAGAATATGGTGTTTTGTGTCATTTTTAAATTTAAAGTCTACCGTTGGTACGTAGATTGTAGCATCAAGTCCGGGAGGAGACTGTTGTTCATAATATCCGACACGATATGCATGACCATAGCGTTCTTCGATAGGAATACCTGCGTTCAGTGCTGCACGGAAAAGAGTAGTAGAGACTTGGCATACCCCTCCTCCATCACCCAAAATTGTTTTTCCACCTGATATGACATATGCTTCTTTATATCCGGTATATCGTGATATATCACCGATTGCTTTATTAAATGAAAATACTTCATCAGGCGCGATAAGCACTCCGTTGATTTTAGATGCTGCAAGTGAGACGTTATGAATTCTATTTGGAATAGATCCTGCAAAATGTGAAACACCCTGACTAATAACTTCAACAATTCCTAGGTTATTTGCTTTTTCTGTAGGTACCTCAGGTTTTATAACAGTGACGGGAATTTGTAATGATATGGTCTTTGGAGTTTGCTCACGGACAATTTTTTGTACATATGACTCAAAAACAGTTGTCAACTTTTCATAATCAATTGCTTGACCGTCACTCGATTGTTGGAAAGCAGTAACTCGATTGTTATTAACAGTAAAAAGTGCATTGACTGGTTCAACAGTAATTTTTTTATCAATTTCAATTAACTGTTGTTGTACTTTTTCTGCATCAGATGTATATGATGCTTTTAATACAAGACCGTTGAGATATGCATCAATAATAATGGCCATGTCACTAAGAATATTTGAATTTTTTCCCAGAGACATTGCCTGGTCTACGATAAGCTGAGTATCATACCCGATGTTAAGATCTTTTGCAGATACAGTCGCTACATCTTCCTCATGAGATAAGGTAAATGAAACTTGGTGAATCCGTTCATTTTTTGTATTAAAAATAGACTCTACTTCTTGACGGGGTAATTCTCCGATATATGTATTTTCTACAAATACACCGGGGATAACTTTGTCAGCATATGTTTTTTGGAAATAAATTATAATAATACTTGTTAGCGTAATTGCTGCAATGGTAAATCCTGTCAAAAACCAAAAAGACGGGATGAGGATTGTAAGCGGTTTTTTATATTTTTGAGAGAACGGTATCTTCATAGCTTTTTACACACATTCTTATTATACTATGTGTACGAGCAAAAAAAGTACCATTAATTATGCAACCAGATACTGCCAATTTAAATCCCGGTGTACCCCAGCCTGTCACTCCACCTACCGGAGTTCCACCCGCTCCTCCTGTTGATCCTGGAGCCGTATATGGAGGTAGAAATCCAAAGAAAAAATTGCAATTGTTGTTGGTATTGTGACAGTTTTGATTGTAGCAATTATTGCATTTGCACTGTTAAGACCTGACCCGGGACAAAAGGCAGCAGAGATCACGTATTGGGGAATATGGGAAAATGAGGCAATATTTAATGAAATAATCCAAGAGTTTGAAGAACAATATCCACATATCAGTATAAAATATGAAAACAAATCTGATATAAAAGATGTTCCCGGTGGGTATATCGCATATCTAAAAACCCGTATGGATGCGGGGACAGGTCCTGATGTGTTTAGATTTCACAACAGCTGGGTATCAATGCTTTCTTCACATCTTGCTCCACTTCCCTCATCTGTCACAAGCGAAGTAGATCTTGAAAAAAATTATTTTCCGGTTATTACCTCAGACATGGAATCAGGGGGAGCGTATTATGGTGTTCCGCTCGGATATGATTCACTGGTTATGTATGTTAATGAAGATATAGTAAAAGCAGGTGGATATACTGTGCCGCAAGACTGGACGACATTTATGGATGTTGCTCGATCATTGACAGTTATTGACGAGCAAACCGGAGAAATTAAAACATCCGGTACTTCACTTGGAACATATGATAATGTAGCGCATGCAGCAGATATTATCTCACTTCTTGCAGTGCAAAGTAGTATTGATATGGCTGCACTTGCCGGAATAGGCGGAAAAACACCAGAAGAGTCAGTGCAAAAACAGGCAGTAGCAAAAGATAAGATGGTGGGAGTACTTGATTTTTATACATGTTTTGCTGTCGAAAATGATATTTGTACGCCGATTTGGAATAATGATTTGCCAAATTCTAAACTTGCATTTGTTCAAGGTAAAGTTGCATTTTATTTTGGATATTCATGGGATATCTTAGAGATTAACCAAGCAAATCCTAATTTTGAATTTTCTGTGCACAACGTGCCACGATATGACTCATCACAACAAGGAGGAGCTACACTTGCCGGATATTGGGCAGAAGGAGTATCAATAAAATCAAAAGCACAAGCACAAGCTTTTGAGTTCTTAAAATTCTTGAGTAAAAAGGAAAATATGGAAAAATTGTTTAAAGCACAAGCCAGTCAACGGGCAGTTGCCGTTGCCTATCCTCGGTTAGATATGGCAAGTTTGCTAAGTAATAATCCATATTTAGGTCCGGTTATAGCTCAAGCTCCAGCGGCAAAATCATCGCTCTTTTATTCTGATACCTATGGAGGCGGGAATGTAGAAATAATGGATCGTTCGTTGGGGAATGCAGTACGTTCAATACAATCAGGAGAACAAAGTCCACAGTCAGCAGTCGATACACTATCAAATGGATTGCAGTCTATTTTTAATCCAAAACCTAATGAAGAAAAATAGTACTTCTATTGCAGTTTTTAAAACGCTTGTGTATTCAGATGTATTCGGAAGTCCGTTAACATTTGATGAACTCTATCGATATTTATATCGTCACAAGATAAGCAAAAAAGACTTGCGTGTATTTCTCAGATCAACACCGCATGTAAAAAAAATAGGTGCATATTATGTTTTATTAGGGCGTGAAGCACTTGTTGCCAAACACTATCCAAAAGTAAAAGAAAGTAAGAGAAAAAAAGGAATTGCTGAGAAAACGATTAAGATATTGAGTAAAATTCCAACGATTCAGATGATTGGAATCAGCGGCAGTCTTGCCGTCAATAGTGCAACAAAAGAAGCAGATATTGATCTTTTTATTATTACTCGTCATAACGCTCTCTGGATTACTCGACTGCTTGTGACAGGTATTGTATATCTACAAAATAAAAAACGGGCTGCTCATGTGCGTATTGCTCCAGATACTATTTGTACAAATATGTGGATGAGTGAAAAACACTTAACGCTTCCTCATAAAAATTTATTCATTGCACGAGAAGTTGTACAAATGCAAGTTGTAATGGATAGAAATAATACCTATGCAGCATTTTTGCAGGCAAATGTATGGGTATACACATACTTTCCTAACTTTGCCAAACAGCTCTCTTTTGCAAAAAAGACGATTTTTCCAAGTGTAGTATTTGCGCTGATCAACATGCCGGTGTATTGTATTCAGTGGCTGTATATGCGAAAAAAACGTACTACAGAGACAATTTCTTTGCACTATGCGGCATTTCATCCGCAAGATATCTCAAAACTAGTTTTACAGACATATACCAATCGGTTGAGAGTATACAAAAATCATAAGGATGTGAAAAATGTATCCACACCAGATACTTCAAATATTACTCCAGGATCTTGACAGTAAGGAGCCGTTTTTGTATAGTACTGTAAGCAAAAGACACATCCCCCACAAGTCAGATTTTGTGGGCATATATGTCTAAAGACCTATGGACCGCAAACACATTTACGTAACAAATGAAGGAATGAAAGAGCTCAAACAAGAGCTGACAGACCTTAAAAAAGTAAAACGCCCTGAAGTATTAGATCGTGTTAGTCAAGCACGGGCAATGGGTGATCTTTCTGAAAATTCTGAGTACACCGCAGCTCGTGAAGAATTGTCACTTATTGATGGAAGAATCGAAGAGCTTGAGGATATGCTCAAAAGAGCACAAATTATTGAAGAGGCAGAAGGCGGTCAAATCGTCAAACTTGGTTCTCGGGTAAATGTATTGGTAGGAAATAAAAAAGAAGTATTTACCCTTGTTGGTGAGTGGGAAGCTGATCCGCATGATCGTAAAATTTCACACGAATCTCCACTGGGCAAAGCGCTTATTGGAAAAGCTGTTGGTGAAAAAGTAGAAGTTGAAGCTCCTGCAGGTAAAATACTGTATCATATTCAAAATATTGAATAAAGAGTAGAGATCACTCCATATAATATACAATTGACATTACGTTTTCTTCCTTTCATAATGCACATATGATACCAAAAACAATGCTTGCAGTCCTCAAAGAAAAGCCAAAATCTGGTGTAGTCATAAAAAAAATCCCCGTACCTGTTCTAGACAAAGATGAAGTGTTGGTCAAAGTAAAATATGCTTCAATCTGCGGTACTGATATTAATATTTATGATTGGAATACGTGGGCACAAGGTCATATTAGTCCTCCTGCGGTTATTGGTCATGAGTTAGTAGGTGAAGTAATAGAGATTAATGGAAAACCTGAGAATGATCTCAAAGTAGGCGACTTAGTTAGTTCTGAGACACATATTTTTTGCCAAAATTGTTTTCAGTGTGAGATTGGTAACAAACACATTTGTGAAAATATGGAGTTGTTTGGAATTGGACGGGATGGATCATTTGCAGAGTATACAACAATACCCCTTAAAACTACCTGGAAAAATGATCCATCAATTCCCCTTGAATCAATGAGTGTGCAAGAACCTCTCGGAAATGCAGTCAATGTGGTCACAAAAGCAGATGTCAAAGGAAAAAAAATACTGGTAATGGGACTTGGACCAACAGGACTTTGTGCAGGTATGGTTGCCAAAGCATATGGCGCAAAAGAAGTTGTTGGGGTAAATAGACGGGAGTATCGTCGCAAACTTGCGCTGAAAATAGGATTTGATCGTGCACTTGATGAGTTACCGGAAAGTGAATATGGCACATTTGATGCAGTACTTGAGATGTCTGGTAATCGGATTGGAATTCAGATAGCACTTGATGCAGCACGTATTGCTGGCAAAATTATTGCGTTTGGAATTCCTAAAGATAAAATTGATATTGATTGGGGAAAATATATGATAAATAAAGAGCTGTCTATTGATTCAGTATTTGGGCGTATGATTTGGGATACGTGGACTGATACGACGAAATTGCTTGTGTCAGGTGAAGTAGATCTTCGGAAAATTATTACCCATCGATTTAAGTTGTCAGAGTTTGAAAAAGCAATGGAAGTGATGAAAAGTGGAGAGTGTGGGAAAGTTCTTTTAGAGCCGTAATATGAATATTGTAAAATTTTATTCTCAATTAGAAAGTGAAGTTGCAAAAGGGAAAATGCCTATTGTAGTTGAGTCCGGACAAGGAGCATATCTGACAATTGCAGGTGTACCAAAACTCAATTTTTGTTCAAACAACTATCTGGGATTTGCCGGTGATACGAGACTTCGTGATGCTGCAAAAAAAGCCATTGATGAGTATGGCGTAGGTACATCATCTGTCCGAGCACTTTCCGGGACAAATAAGTTACATATAGAGCTGGAAGAGAGGCTTGCTACATTTAAAGGAGCGCAAGCAGCAATTGCGTTAACCGGTGGATATATGGCAAATATGGCTGCTATTCAGACGATAATCGGTAAAGAAGACATTGTTATCTCAGATGAATTAAACCATGCATCAATTATCGATGCAGTAAGGTTGTCTGCAGTGAAAGGTAAGTTTATTTATAAACACAAAGACATGGCAGAGCTTGAAAAACAGTTGCAAGAAGCACAGAAAATTGCTGAAACTCCTCGTTCAGATGGAAGTGATCGAGTAGTACTAATTATTACTGATGGAGTTTTTTCCATGGATGGAGATCTTGCTCCACTGCCTGAGATAGTTACCTTGGCCGAAAAGTATGGAGCACTCACCATGGTAGATGATGCCCATGGAGAAGGAGTTGTTGGCAGTCATGGACGTGGTATTGTTGATCATTTTGGTCTTCATAACAAAGTGGATATTGAGGTAGGGACACTTTCCAAAGCATTTGGAGTTATGGGTGGATTTATAACAGGCAAGAAACCTCTTATTGATTTTTATCGTCAAAAAGCACGACAGTTTCTTTTTTCAAACGGTCTGTCAATTCCTGATACTGCAGCACTGATTGAATCAGTAAAGATTTTAGAAGAGTCAGATGATCGAGTGAAAAAGTTATGGGAGAACGGAGACTATCTTAAGAAAAAATTCCAAGAATTAGGATTTGATACCGGTGAAAGCGAGACACCAATTACCCCGGTTATGTTAGGGGACGAAGATCTCTCAATCACCTTCTCAGCAAAGCTATTAGAAAATGATGTGTTTGCAACACCAATCAAATTCCCTATGGTACCAAAAGGTACTGCACGTATACGTGTTATGCCATCTGCCTCTCATACTACCGAAGACCTTGATCGAGGGCTCGCAGCTTTTGAAAAAGTTGGGAAAGAATTAGGAGTTATTTAATTGACATTTAATTATCTCCTTGTTAATATATCCAGAATATGAGAAATTTTGTTAATAAATCATCAAAGCAGTCTACCTCCTAACGGGGTTGTCTCTTTGTGTTTTAACAAAATAGATATACCCCCTATAAGGGGGTTTTTTTGTACTTTAAAATACTCGTTAAGGGAATGCAGGGTTCAAAAATGTTGAATCTTGCTCGCTCTTAACGAAGGGGACGATTCATGAAGGGTCGACTTGGCTATCTTCCTGATGATGAAGTCAGCATTACAAAGCTTGAGGAGCTTGTTCAAGCTAATCGTCGTTTTGGGTATGAGATAGAGTACGATGTGTACATCCTACCCGTGACTGCTGAGCTCATGGAAGAGCTCAGATCAACTGGACAGCGGATTGCAGCCATCTTCTCGACGGAGTATCTTAAGCGAGAGG